>JAGHTW010000212.1 GCA_018065145.1 Candidatus Prevotella equi | reverse complement strand
AGAATAGACACGATACCAACGGAGAAGGAACATCTGTCACAGCAAGAGCTTATCACGCTTGCAGAGACACCTTGCAAATTTGATGTGTTGAAGATTGCCTTTCTCTTCTCTTGCCTTACAGGACTTCGCAAAAGTGACATCATGGCACTCACATGGAACAAGCTTCAACCTTATGGTGACGGAGGCATGTTTATCACTGTTCGTATGCAGAAGACTCAGCAGCTCATCAAGAATCCTATCAGCGAGGAAGCACTTGAACTCATTGGTTTTTATGATGAGGATCCTGAACGCAAGCCAACTGACAATGTGTTTGCTGGTCTCAAGAACTACATGACACAGAAACCTCTGAAGAAGTGGCTTGACGCAAGTGGAGTGACCAAGCGTATCAGTTACCACTGTTCGCGTCATACCTTCGGTTCATTGCAAGTTGATGCAGGAACAAGCATCTATGCCGTTCAGCACATGCTCGGTCACAAGAATGTTGCCACGACACAGATATACGCTGACATGGCAGATGAGACAAAGCGCCAGAGCGTTGACCGCATCACTTTGAAGCCTAAAATAACACCCCAACTGAAGATTGTCGGACAAGACTGACATTGATTTGTTGGTACCATTTGACAATCAAAATGTCAACGTGTATTTGGCCACCTCATTTTAACACATCCTTATTTCTTACGCATTGTAATTTAGTGAGAAGACTATCGCCTGTTTTGCCAAAGACAACATCGGTGCGGCTCGTGATGAGTCGCACCGATTATCGTTCTATACATTGTCTTTCAAAAATGCTCTAAATAATTGTTTCGCATAATCTTCAGCTGAGTTTGTTACACTCCAATACATCAATCCAAATAGAATTATATGTAAAATTCCACCATAATAAAACCAAAGATTTGGCAGAAGATGGTTAACCCATATATTGATAGACCACAAAAATAAAGTGAATACAATAGCCAAGATTGAAGCTCCAAGATAATTACGTCTAAAACCATATTTTATATTATAGCGTAATAGCATCTCATCTTTCCTTGTATCTTCTCTCATTCTCCCTACTGCGTCAACAATTGTCCTTTTTGCTTCCTCGAGATTATTTTTCTCTTTTGTCGGTGAAAATAATCTTAGTCCATATTTAGACAACACCTTCTCATGAATTTTCTGTTTAAACTGAGTACTTAGGTTAACATCAGACCATAACAAAAAGACTGTTGTAGGCATATTCGTTTCATCTTGTCGAAATTTAGGCTGTTGAATGATTTTTTTAGAGATACTTTGGGCTAATGACCAAAAAAAGAAACTAACAGCACTATATACCAATGCGACAGGAAGGAAGCAAGTCAAAATCTTCTTTACGATATCTATCGAAGTGAAAACATAATCCAGATATGGCCATAGCATTGCAAACGTAATTACTGCGGGTAGTATCATTGCAACTAGGGTCGGATATATCCTAGCTTTTAGAGTGTATTCGTCTGTCTTGAATTGTGACATAAGTTATTTTGTTATTAAATTTTAGCATTAATGTATAGTCCATTTACCCCATAAATGCCCTGGACAAAAGGTAAATCTTCAGCATGTAATTGTCCATACATTACATCAAATTGTTTTTTGTCATCTGCACTTGGAGAGTTAGTCATGTTGGGGTGTGTATGCCACTCCCCAAGATATACAATTTGAGAATAAGACTTATTACTAATCTTTTGAGCAAGTTCTTTCATACCTTTACTACCTCGAATGAATGAAGCAGGAGATTTAATGCTATCTTCTGGAGAATCTGCAGCATACAAAACATATATTATATTTCTATCTTTATCATAACATCCAAATAAACATCCCCCTGTCTCATAATCTTTATTCTTGGAATATGCTTGTTCGATTTCATTTTGAACAAATGACGAAACATATATTGTTGCAGCGTTTGCTGAAAATACTTGCCAGTTACTAATTGGCAAAGAGTTTATTCTGGATTCACCTGTTTCTTTGTCAATTGCCCATACGTGAAGTAGAGCTGCATCATTATTTATACCTCGGAGCAAATCTTTGGAGGATAATGAAGCTAGTATTTTTACGTTATCATAGTCAATAACAAATGATTCAGAACGGCAGGTAAACTGATTACTTGTCAGGTGTCTGATGTCGTCCAAATACTCATCTAAATCTTTATTAATAATCAATTGGCGCAAAAAGTCCATTTCCAATAAATCCAATCGGCAAGTTCGATTCTTATCCTCTAAAATGAGTACCATTTGGTTCCCACCTGGATTTAAAAAGACAGACGAACGGCGACAATTTGTTTCAATAAAAGGATCAAGAGCAAGTGATCTTTCCACTGCAACAGATGTGCTGACATCAAGAATCAGTTCTGCTTCTGAAAACAGTATAATTTTCTCATTTAAGCCAAGTTCAAAATAATTCTTGTCAATTGATATGATTTTCTGTCCACAGATTCCTGAATAATGCCTCTTTAGAGAAGATGCCTTTCTTAACATTACATCCTTAGGAGGCAAAACATGTCTTGCTACATTATGTGGAAGAAGAACATCACTATCTACAATAGCAAGGTTTTTGCAAATACCTTTGCGAACAATGGAATCCATTATGTTAGAACCTAACGTTCCGGTCCCAACAATAGTAATTTTCTGTAGTTTGGGTAGATTAGAATTCTTATTGTTGCAATCTCTATTCCACAAGAGGTGTGGAGGTGGCAGTAAACACGCTATTGAGATTTTAATGTTATCATACCATTCTGTGTAAGCATCCGGATTTTCAATTCTAAGTGTTCTATATCTTTTGTATATGTCACACGCAGGTACATGAATGCGAAACATAAACATTTCCGTGCGATCTGTACTTGTAGATAGCTTCTTTTTCTCTGGCAAAGAAAGGATTACAAGTATTGGCAACGAGTTGTCCCGAGATGCAGTATTTGCAACAATAGAGTCAATGGATTCATACATCGACTTACCATCTTTCATCTTCAACGTTTTGAGTTCTGACATCACTGTTGGTAAGATGGCCATATTTTGTGCAATTGTAACATCTGCTATCAATGGCACGTAAAAATGGGTTGCTTCAGATCGTTTGTTTGTAAACCCCAATCTGCTACAGCCAGCAAAGATTTGTTCATACTTGACGCAAGAAGCTTTATCTTCATTTTCATTAAGCAAGGTGCAAAACTCTTGAGTCTGAAAATAAACCTCCATAGGTCTATCGCTTTCATGTAATTCGCCTATACTATTTTTGTTGAACCATCGGCGAATATACCCAAGGAAATCATAGGCATTAAACTGCAAACGCATATCAGAAAAAGAAACATCACTGACACACATTGAAACAGGATGAATATAAGGACGAGCATTGGTGTGAGGCAAGCCAGAAGGAAAGCCTTTGCGCAACGCATAAACTTCTGGTAGTTGTAAATCCTCCTTTGTACACACAATAGCTACATCCTCTGTTTCCAATATTGGGAACACAGGTTCATCAGGTATAGATAATCTTGAAAACCGAAGTTTTATTATTTCGCTGCAATCAGAGCGTCTTACGCATTCAAGAACCTCTATATAATTCTGACAGAGTGCAGCTTTATAGATAGCAATGGCTCGTGGCAATAACAGCGCATCACCACGAACCAAACTTCCTTTTAATATCTTGTTCTCTAATTTTGCCATGATTACTTCAACCCTGCGCGCGGTGCAGGTCTTGAAACCACAGATTCTGCGGCCTTGGTACTTTCCAATTCTTTTCGTTTTCCTGTAATTCCAATAATGTATGTGATTGGCTGTGGAATATCTGATGAATTAACGTCGAACGTAGCTGTATTAAAGAAATTCTGAGAGTTTATCAGCTTCTCTTTATATTTCTGTTTTGCCTCATAACAAGGAGGATTGTCTTGGTCGTTAAGAATCTCCTTTGAAGACGCAACAACTTCGGACTTGCCATCTATCTGTAATCCCATTATATTGCTTGCCGAAGGAAGTACATCTTTTTTATTATTTGACTCATTAAAGAAAGTCCAAGAGCAATGGTGTGGTGCCACAAATATATTCCAGCGTAAGTTTTCATCATCTGCATTATTGTCTAAAATGTGTTGCCAGATTTCATGCTCAGCATCACCTGCAAAAAGTGTCCTACATACATTGTCTTTACCTTCGACAGAGAATCTTAACTGCACAACAATAGATGTGGCATTTTTATCATCGTCTCGCTTTGCTGTCTCTATATCTTTCTTGAATGGCGCATGAATAAAAATACTTAGCCACTCAAATGATCTCCCATTTGCACGATCTACAACTTTTCCTGGAATATATCCATAACGGTTGTCGTACTCATTATCCTTATCATAACCAATTATGCGAAGATAGTTCCACTTAGAACCGGTGAAGTCTTCATCATTATCGTAGAGCGATCTGCGTCTTTTGGCCTCACGACGTATTTCCTCTGCAGACTCAGCAATATCATTTTTGAACAACATTGTTGTAACCCATAGTTCTCCTATCATGATTTTATCTTTGTCTTTATCCTTGTCATACTTATCAGGATCTCCATGATAGAAATTTCCTTCAAATCCCCTACAATGATCGTCATGAGGATGAGTATTGACATACAAATCTACATAGGGGCGATTCAAGCTATCTTTAGGCAATTCTTTCAACAAGTCTGTTTTGACATCAAACCATATTTGCTTACCATTTTCGTATAAATCTGCATGTATTTGACAATCAAAGATGATTGTCTTACCATTACTTAATTTGACCAGAATGCAATCTGCATTACCAACTGGATAGATTTTAATTTTATGTTCCATATTTTTGATTTTCTTACAGACCTTTATAAGCAACTCTCATGCCAAACCTAAAAAAAACGCAAATGTGAGACATCTTTGCAACGAGCTTGCTCCTCTGTTTAGTCCTAATCGGTACATATTGTCAGTCATGTACCGTCAACCTGTCATTTGACCAGGTTGGTATTAGGTTCACAAGTTTCTTCCCTACCGTCACTTCAAGCGCAAGCGCTTCTTCAAAGATTATCTAAACAAGATCCTATATACTAGAAAAAGGGTTATTTTTGCTGAAGAGCATTATACAAGGAAACAAATTCTTCATTGTCTTTATATTTCGTTTTGTGGAGAGCATCTATTTTGTTGATAAAATCTATATTGTCTCTCGATTTTACAACCATGCCAATAGTTGAATCCTTATATTGAAGAAGGAGCGTCACTACGTCATTATCATCAAGGAACTCAGAACGGAAAATCTTATTGAGCGATTCCTGCTTGTCCTGCAGACGGCCAAATTCAAACAGCCACTTGCCAAAATACTTCAGTTTGTCCTTGTTGATATTTGCATTGTTTATGAAGACATCACGTACCTCTCTAAATACGCCCTTTAGATCATAACTTTGTTCCTTTAGTATTGCAATTACTTCGTTGACAATAGCACTCGGCATTTTTTCCGTTGTTTCACCTGTAGCATAATTACGCAAACATTCCTTGAATGCATCAACAAAGAATGGGAGCAACTTGGGATGATAAATCTTCAATAGTTTCCAATTGTAGTCATCCTTCAACAAAGATTGTTTCCATGTCTGTTGCTCTACAGTGGATAAGAAATCTTGAGCCAGAGACAAAATGTATCGTGTCAACTCGTTATCTGTCTTCGTACATTCTTCAACAAGAATCAATGGCAGACTCTTAACATCCTCAACTTCAACAGTATTGAAATATTTTGACCATCGACTCCATTTCTTTAGCAGAAGTTCTGATGCAATTTCTGTCTTGAGCAATATTTTGTCAAAATTCATTAACACATCCTTAACAGACATGCGACATGATCCGTAAGAACCAATTGTTAGTTCCTTGGCTACAAGTGAAACGAATTTAGGATGATTGAAGGTATCCTTACCAATCTTAAGAAGCAGCGAATCATAATCCATATAATATTGTATGGACTCTGCTACCTTCTCAACAAACTCCTCACTAAACCCATCTGCATGCGAATTGTAGTAATTCTGTAGGTCTCTATCATACTCATACCGTGCTATCAACATAGCAATTGCATCAGCATAGAGCGCATCTTTTTCAGTTAGAGAAGCACAGAAATTATATATTTGAGAATCCGTAATATAAGAATTAATATCAAAAGGCCGCTCTTCTATTTCTTTAATTCTCTTTAACAAGGCCACTTCTGTTGTGGCGCTACTAACATTCTTTTTGAAAAGCTCTTTAATCTTCTCCTTATATTTCGGAAGATCCATATCATCCTCAACATATTGATAGAAACTCTTATTTGAAATCTCGTCCAAATCTATTCCTGCAACATACTCATCGAACTTCTCAACATCTACGCTTAGACCATATACCGAGTGTTCACGTCCTCTTTCTATAAGCAGTTGCAAGTATAACTCTGGAGTGACTTCTGTATTATACTCAGCCATGTAAATATCTTTAATATCTCCCAAACTCTCGCGCAACTTATCAATGCCATCCAAATAGTTTGTCAAATCCAAATCTTCAGTAATATTGGCATGATATACACGCAAAAGGTGTTGATAATAATTAGCTTTATCCTCAATCTTCTGTAAAAGAATACTATGATACCCATGGTAATATTTATCTTGTACAGCACTACCTGGATTGCTCTTTCGATATAGTGCTTCCCACACTTGACTCGCTTCCTTCGACTTATCATCACCAAAATGCTTATCAAGTGCCATAGTCGCATTTTCGATATTAGTAACCTTTGTAATTGAGTGATTCAAAATCTCCCAATACTTTTCAGTAGGCTTCAATTTTTCAAGAATATCCGTTTTCCCATCATCCAAATCCAACATCGCTTCACGCGTGAATATCACATCCATTGCATTTTCAACAGGCAGCTGATAATACAACGATGATATACAAGCTTTCATTCTATCATCCTCGCTGTACAGAAATTCAAGACTTCCCAAATATGTCGGGTTCAGAATCTCCTCTAACGGCTTTTCTGTAATTATCTTTCTTCCGAATATGAATAATGCAATATATTTATCCTCTATGGACTCATCACACAGGTTGCGGATGGTAACGAATTGATTGATAAAGGCAATTATCTTTCGAGGACTATGCTCCTTTGTTAGCATATCGTAAATCTGCAATACGCTATTATCGACCTTGGCATATTCTCCAAAAGCCTCTTTCCAACGGTCGCAGAAATAGTGCATCCAATCTGTCATGATAGGAGGCGGAACAGAATACACGACATAGAATGTCTTGTTTATAAAATCATCTCCATAAACAACAATCTCTTCTTGACTGGTCTTGATATCTTCCGATTGGAAAGCATTACGAATATGAGATCTGTCGAAAGGGACGATTACACGGATATTTGAATAGCGTTCTTCTGCAAAACATGAATGAATAGCTGCCCATAATTCTTGTACCTTAAGTTTCGGCAGGCGATCCATGTTATCAATAACAAATACTACAATTGTATCGTTATTATCTTTCAATCCCTTATCAATCTTATGTATCCACTCTTTGAATTGACGACTAGACGGTTCTTTCTCCGATATGGATTCACTTCTGGTTTCTTCCTTAATTGAGTCTTTATACACCAAGAAAAACTCTGAGAGAACTGTCTCCCATGTAAGAGTTTGACCATGCTTTTCCTTCATGTCATGATAATGCCTCCGCATTACCACACCATATGCCAAAACATATGGTATAATCAGAATCAGGGCTTTTAACCAATCAGAGTCAACTAATGAAGCAAGATGAGAAACAAAAGGAGTAAGTATTAGAGCGAAAAGACTGACTATAGTACCTTTTCCTATAGCTGGTACAGTTTTAGTACTTGTATACTTCTTCTTTGCAAGAAGATTATCTAAACTAATACGCCAACTTTCCTCATTGAAAACAGGCATCTCCCCATCGACCAAGTCCGTTATGAGTTCCTCCAGGATAGTACGTCTTTGCAGGTCTGTTTGGTGTCCCCAGGCATCATAGGTAAAGAAATGATATTTTTCAGATCCAGAGCATAAGTTCTCCTTAACCATACCTACAAGGTTAGACTTGCCAGAGCCCCATCCGCCATCAATTCCTATTATGGTGCAATTAGAATCATTCCTGATTTCTCCAGCAATGACTCCTGCCAATTTTTTATGTGCACCACCTTCGAATAAATCATCATTACATGGCGCTTTACTCAATATTTTACCTTGCATATTGTTCGTTTTCTTATTGCAATATTTATGTTATTCCAACCCTTTCAGCTCATCCATCAGCTTTCCGAGTTCTGAGTAAGTATAATCCCTTCCCGAAGCCTGTTTCTCCTCCATTGAGTGTTCTGCATTAGCGATGGCTGACTCCAAAGAGCCACCATTACGCTCGAAGTACGAATGTAAACCCTTGCTTTTGATAAAGAACTCTGCCGTCTTGCGGTATTCCACATTCTGGTTCAGATCCTTCAACAATGACTCCTGGTCAGTATATGCACGTGA
>JAGHTW010000153.1 GCA_018065145.1 Candidatus Prevotella equi | reverse complement strand
AGGTCAGAGATGTTGTTGTATGTATAACCGTTGTTCTTGCTGTCAAATGTTGTGAGGAAATACATACGTGAGTCTGCTAACTTCTTGCTCTTGAAGAAATTGTCAACACTATCCGTAGGCAGGAGCAGTAGGTTCTTAGGAATGTCAAGACTATACTGTGAGTGAGCTTTGTCGTTGATGCGTGGTACGAAGACACGTGCTGTACTCAGTGTGTCATCCTCGTGACAATATAGTATCTCTTCGATAGGCAAAGTGATTTCTGTGTATATGTATGCAGGAGTCTTAATGTATGTGCACTCATTGCTTGTGAGCATCTCAGTTTTCTTTGACTCTTCTGCCGTTGTCGTGAATTGTGTCTTCTGCATCACTTCGTCAGTACCAGCAAAGACTGTGTACATATCTACAGGGTTGCCTTTGTCAATACCGCGGAAGAACACGTTGATGCGTGTACTGGTAATCTTACCCATGCAACCGATGCCACCAAGTGTCTCGATGTAGAATCCTGGGTTTATCTTATTGACGAAATCGTACTGATTGTTGAAATATTGACTTGTTTCAGGGTTGAAGTACTTACGCATGAGGTAAGTGCCATAGTTGTTGTATGTTACTCCGTCCTTTGTGTAAGGCTGGTTTAGTGAGAATGTAACATAAGGAACGTATGCGGAACTGTTCAACTCTGTGTCAGATTTTGTGTGGTTAGCATAAGTAAATGACACCTGTGAGTGTATGCTTCCCTCGTCTTTTCTTATTTTGCCTTCTTTATCAGGATCAAAGTCAATGTATATCTTATCAACATCTTTTTCCTGATATGCATTCTTTAACTCGTGTGCGATGACTGTCATTTGAGCAAGAGAGTCGCCAAAGAAAGAAGGGAAATAGATAGTAAGCTCTGCCGAGTCGGCAAGAATCTGATCGTATCTTGGCTTGCTGGCATCATAGTCCTTGACGTAAATGCTGTCAAGTTCAGGAAACTGAAATCCTGTACCCATGGTGCGCTGCTGTGTCATGTAGTTACATGTGATGATACTGTTTGTCTCAGGGTCCTTTATCTTACCAAGGTATCCGGAGGCAGAACGTGAGACAGCCTTTGGTGCTTCAACAGAGTGTGATTCAACGTTGAATTCATCTGCTGACACCTGAATGGTAAGGTGCTCCGTTGCTTCTGAGATAGACATACCGAGTGTATCGGTGGTGTCATCACAACTTGTAAATGCTATGATAGCAGAAAATATGTATAAAAAGTATTTCTTCATTATTTGTTTAAAGTGATTCGTAGAACTCTACGTATTTCTGACCAATCTCTTCCTCCTGGTATTCCAGTATCTTGGCGTTTGACTGACGAGCGTATTCCAGAATCTCTGGGTCTATATTGTCAGATGTGATGATGATGCCATCGCTGTTGTCAATGGCCATCTTTAAGAGGGCGTTGCTGTCTGCAAGCGTGTCATACTTTGAAAGGCTGTCAACAGTGATGTCGTTAAACGCTATACAATCCTTTATGTTTTCCTCTATTGGCGTATTCTCTTGTGAACCGATAAGTGAGGTAACAATCTTAACGTTGGCTACAGAAGGCTCATCCTTGTATGCTATCTTGGCATATATAGGTGCAAGGGCTGCCATCCATCCCTGACAATGTATTATGTCTGGTGTCCAACGTAGTTTTTTGATTGTTTCAATGACACCGCGTGCAAAGAATACGGCTCTTTCTCCATTGTCGGTGTATGTGTTTCCTTCCTGGTCAGCAATTTGTCCGCGACGTGTGAAGAACTCTTCGTTGTCAATAAAATATACCTGTACCTTTGTTGAAGGAATGCTTGCTACCTTGATGATTAGTGGATGATCTGTATCGTTGATGCAGATGTTAAGACCTGAAAGGCGGATAACTTCGTGTAGCTGTCCTCGGCGCTCGTTGATATTTCCCCAACGTGGCATGAATGTACGTATCTCGCAACCCGCTTCTTGTACCTTCTGTGGTACAATGCGACCCATTGTTGATAGTTCTGTTTCGGATACGTAAGGTGTAATGTCGTGATTGACGAAAAGTACTTTCTTCATTGTTTATTAAGTAGTATTTGCAAATATTGGTGCAAAGTTACAAAAAAAAACGCAAACTATCTGTTTTTTCAACGATAGTTTACGTTATATTAACCATTTTTATTCAAAAAATGGATGTTTTGTAATAAAAATGTAAGCAAAAGTGCTGTTGTTTCTATTCAAATGTAACAAGAGGAGTGTTCTCCTTGACAGCTTCGCCTTCCTGTACGAGGATAGCTTTCACCTTACCGTCACGCTCTGCTGTGAGGTTATTGTTCATCTTCATAGCTTCGAGCACTACGAGGGTATCACCTTCCTTTACCTCGTCACCAACGTTGGCAGGAATGTCGATAATTGTACCTGGCAGTGGTGAGCGCAGTGCATCCTGAAGGTCGTCGCCGCCTTCCTGTTTTGCAGCAGGTGCAGGTGCCTTTACTACTACTTTCTTCTCAACAACAGGTTCTGGAACGAGGGCTACATCGTAAGATTCGCCGTTTACGGTGACAGCTGTTACGCCGTCAACTCTTGTGCCAACGCTTACAATGTATTCCTTACCATTGATATTATACTTGTATTCTTTCATTACAGTCGTGTTATTTTAGCTTGCTTTGATGCCCATTCGGTGTTATGCTGCACGATAGTGAGTCTGCCTGACTCGCTATCGTGCATGTTATAACCCTGTTCATCATGAAGTGCCATAGCTATGGCTGCATAAACTTCGTTATTCATAATGTAGTTTGATAATTACCTTTGTATCCGTTTATTACATTGGAATACAACCGTGCTTCTTAGCAGGGAGTGACTGCTTCTTAGTAGCCAACTGTGCCAGTGCGCGACAGATACGGAAGCGGGTGTTGCGTGGTTCGATAACATCGTCGATGTAACCGTAAGATGCTGCCTGGTAAGGATTTGCGAAGAGCTCAGAGTACTCTGCCTCTTTCTCTGCGAGGAATGCTTTAACATCACCGCCTTCTTCCTTAACCTGCTTAGCACCCTTTGCCTGAAGAACGGCAACGGCACCTGCTGCACCCATAACGGCGATCTCTGCTGATGGCCATGCGAGGTTGATATCGGCACGAAGCTGCTTACAACCCATTACGATGTGTGAACCACCGTATGACTTACGGAGTGTTACTGTTACCTTTGGCACTGTTGCCTCACCGTAAGCATAGAGCAACTTAGCACCGTGGAGGATTACTGCGTTGTACTCCTGACCTGTTCCTGGGAGGAAGCCTGGTACGTCAACGAGGCTGACGATAGGGATGTTGAATGCATCGCAGAAACGTACGAAACGTGCGCCCTTACGTGAAGCGTTTACGTCGAGTACGCCAGCGTATGCTGATGGCTGGTTAGCAACGATACCTACTGACTGACCATTGAAACGAGCGAAACCAACGATGATGTTCTTGGCGAACTTAGGCTGAACCTCAAAGAACTCGCCATTGTCGGTAACAGCAGCGATAACCTTGTACATGTCGTATGCCTGGTTAGGATCCTCTGGGATAATCTCGTTGAGAGAGTCATCAAGACGGTCAATAGGGTCGGTGCACTCTACGCGTGGTGCCTCTTCCATATTGTTTGAAGGGATGTAAGAGACGAGCTGCTTGATCATCTCGATACCTTCTTCCTCTGTCTTTGCAGTGAAGTGTGTAACACCGGACTTGCTACCGTGTACGCTTGCGCCACCGAGGTGCTCTGCGTCAACGTTCTCGCCTGTTACGGTCTTAACAACTGCTGGACCTGTGAGGAACATGTATGATGTGCCTTCCATCATAAGGGTGAAGTCGGTGAGGGCTGGTGAGTAAACAGCACCACCGGCACAAGGACCGTAGATCATTGAGATCTGTGGTACTACACCTGACGCAAGGATGTTACGCTCGAAGATCTCACCATAGCCAGCGAGAGCATCAATACCCTCCTGAATACGTGCGCCGCCTGAGTCATTGATGCCGATACATGGAGCACCCATGGTCATAGCCATGTCCATTACCTTACAGATCTTCTCTGACATTGTCTTAGAGAGGGAACCACCATTTACGGTGAAGTCCTGTGCAAAGACATAAACGAGACGACCGTCGATAGTACCAGAACCTACAACGACACCGTCGCCAGGGTACTGCTTCTTCTCCATGCCGAAGTTGTGACAACGGTGGAGCTTGAACATATCATACTCTTCGAATGAGCCTTCATCGAGCAACATGTTGATACGCTCACGTGCTGTGTATTTACCACGAGCGTGCTGCTTCTCGATAGCCTTTTCACCGCCACCGAGACGTGCCTGCTCACGCTTTTCAATAAGCTTCTTAATCTTTTCTGACTGTACAGACATAATTTAATTATGAATTATGAATTGTGAATTATGAATTGTATATTACTTCTGTGGCTCGCAGAGCTCTGTGAGGATACCTGCTGTGCACTTTGGGTGAAGGAAGCCAATCATCATCTTCTCCGCACCTGGGCGTGGAGTCTTGTCGATGAGGCGGATTTCCTTGCTCTCGCACTCTACAAGTGCCTCTGCTACACCGTCTTCTACGGCATAAGCTACGTGGTGAACGCCTTTGCCACCCTTCTCAAGCCACTTTGCGATAGCTGAGTCTGGGCTTGTTGGCTCAAGGAGCTCAAGCTTTACCTCACCAACCTTCAGGAAAGCTGTCTTTACCTTCTGGTCAGCTACTTCTTCTACTGCGTAACACTTCAAACCAAGTACGTTCTCATAGTAAGGAAGTACTGCTTCAATACTCTCAACACCTATTCCAAGGTGATCAATACGTGAAATCTTCATTTTCTTTTGATTATTTTAATTGTTTTATTGTTTTTGTCTTTTGTTTTCGTCTTCGCCTTTAGCTAAGGAATCCGAGCAATGCACCTGCTGCAACGGCAGAACCGATGACACCGCCTACGTTTGGACCCATGGCGTGCATGAGGAGGAAGTTCTTACGGTCGTATTCCAAACCGAGGTTGTTGGAGATACGTGCTGCCATAGGAACGGCACTCACGCCTGCGTTACCGATGAGTGGATTTATCTTATTGCCCTCCTTGAGGAAGAGGTTCATGATCTTTACGAACATTACGCCACTTGCTGTTGCGATGATGAAGGCAAAGGCACCAAGAGCGAATATCTTGATGGTGTCGAAGGTAAGGAATACGCTAGCCTGTGTAGAACATCCTACGGTGAGACCGAGCAGTATCACAACGGCATTGTTCAGTGCGTTGGTAGCTGTCTTTGCCAGACGGTCTGTCTTGCCGCACTCCTTCAGCAGGTTACCGAAGAACAGCATGCCGAGCAATGGCAAGCCTGAAGGTACGATGAAAGTTGTAAGGAGTAGTCCGATGATAGGGAAGAGAATCTTCTCTGTCTGGCTTACCTTACGTCCTGGCTTCATCTTTATCACACGCTCCTTGTCTGTGGTGAGCAGACGCATTACTACAGGCTGGATAACAGGCACGAGTGCCATGTATGAATATGCACATACAGCGATAGCACCGAGGAAGTTAGGACACAGCTTACTTGATAGGAAGATAGCTGTAGGACCATCAGCACCACCGATGATGGCTATAGATGCTGCCTGGTGTGGGTCGAAACCGAGTGCAAGGGCTATCATATATGCACCGAAGATACCAAACTGCGCTGCTGCACCAATGAGGATGAGCTTTGGATTAGAGATAAGGGCAGAGAAATCTGTCAGAGCTCCAATGCCAAGGAATACGAGTGGTGGATACCAACCTCTTGCTACACCGTCGTAGAAGATGTTGAGTATGGAACCCTTTTCGTACAAGCCTACTTCCATACCCTCAACGAAAGGTATGTTACCTATTACGATACCTAAACCGATAGGTACGAGAAGCAGCGGTTCAAAGTCTTTCTTTATGGCAAGCCAGATGAAGAAGCAGCCGACGCAGATCATCAGCAGATTCTCCCACTGGGCATTTGCGAAACCTGTCATGTTGATGAAGGTCTCTAAGTTGCTGGATATAAATTCGCCTATTGACATGATAGTAATTTCTGTTTATTGTTTTACTTAATCAATGTTATTATGCGATGGTTACCAGAACGGCGCCTTCCATAACAGAGTCACCAACGTTTACGACAACAGAAGTAACGGTTCCGGCATTCTCTGCCTCGATGTTGTTCTGCATCTTCATTGCCTCGAGCACTACTACAGTGTCGCCGACAGCAACGGCATCACCTACCTTTACTGATATTGATGTGATGGTGCCTGGGAGTGGTGAGCAAACCTTTGTGCCCGCGCCAGCCTGTACTGGAGCTGGTGCTGCAGCAGGTGCTGGTGCCTCGCCCTTTACTGGTGCGGCAACAGGCTTCACGGCAACAGGCTTTGCAATCTTCTTTCCTGTTGAGATAGGCTGCTTCATCTCTACGTCGAAGCTTACGCCGTTTACATTCACCTTGGCAAGTGTGCCTTCTATTTCTTCTATCTCTACGTCGTAGTCAACGCCCTGAACGGTATATTGATATTTTGCCATTTTTCTTTTAGTCTTATATAATTAATAATGTGTAATTAGATATTATTGAAGTGTGAGTGCTCATTCCATGAGGTTTTGTGTGGCTTGATGGTGAGTACACCAGACTCCACGTCGTGCACATCCTCAAGGTACTGCTTGAGTGCCATAGAGATGACAGCGATGTAAATCTCCTTGTCGCGTCCCTTTGTTTCAAAACCATCCTGAAGGATGTTGCTTGTTGCGTGGCGTACCTCGTTGAGTTTCTTACCTGTCTTCACGATAGGCTTGATAGGCTGCTTTGAAGCAATCTTGCCTCTTCTGTCAGCTACAAAGCCAAAGCACTTGAAGAATACGTAAAGCAGTGCAAGACATGAGAATACGACACCCATACACATTACCGTAATGCCGATACCGTAAGGATCGTCGGTTTTCATTTGCATCGATCTCTCCAGATTCATACCTGATGAACTGAGCACGATGGATGCAAGGGTTGTTAGGGTTAAAACTAATCGTTTCATTTTTATTGTATTGTAATATTTATTTTTCTTTCTTGTGTTAGTGTTCTGTTTTTTTTAACTACAGAACAGCAGTACTATCAGCTGCGCAGTGAAGATTCGCAGGAACATACTCAGCGGATAAACGGTAGAATATCCGATGGATGGTGCGTCTTTGCTGCATGAAGCGTTGGCGTATGCCAGTGCTGGTGGGTCGGTATATGAACCGGCAAGCATACCCATAATAGTAAAGTAGTTGAATTTGAAGTAATAGCGTGCGATAGAACCTATTACGAGTATAGGGATGATGGTGATGAGGAAACCTGTTCCTACATATAACAGTCCGTCACCGGCTACTACTGTGTTGACGAAGTTCGCACCTGCTTTTATTCCTACGCTGGACAGGAACAATACGAGTCCTATCTCTCGCAGCATGAGGTTTGCAGATGTCGTGGTGTATGTCACGAGTTTTACCTTGTAGCCATAGCGTCCGATGAGGATGGCGATAATCAATGGACCGCCAGCGATACCGAGTTTCAGTGGTACAGGGATGCTAGGGATAGCGAAAGGTATGCTACCGAAGAGGATACCGATGATGATACCTACGAAGATGGTAGCGATATTTGGATGGTCAAGATGTTTCTCTGCGTTGCCAAGAACTGATGATACACGGTTTACTGATACCTTGTCACCTACGACCATCAGTTTGTCACCAACCTGCAGTGGTAGGTCTGGACGTGCAAACATCTCCATACCCTGACGGGTGATACGTGTTACGTTTACGCCGTAAACGCTTGAGAAGTGAAGCTTTGCTGGAGTCTTGCCGTTAATCTCTGGCTTGGTTACAACGATGCGGCGTGATACCATCAGTTGTTTCTTGTCCTGCTCTGCAAATTCCGGTACAACGGTCTGAGGACCAATGAATGCCTGTACGGCTTCTGCATCAGCCTCAGGACAAACGATGAATACCTTGTCGCCTACTTCGAGAGTAGTGCTGCCCTTAGGGAATATCAGTTCTCCGTTGCGAAGGACGCGTGAACATACGAAGTCACGCTTCATGAAGTCGTGTATCTCAAGGATTGAGTGACCAGCCAGGAATTGGTTCTTTACCTCCAGGTGCATCAGGTGTGGCTTTGCTGCCAGGTCTGTCTCGTGGGCGTTAAGTTCCTCTTCTTCGTTGGCGAGCTTGATGCGGAAGATATATCTGATAGCTATCGTTGCTCCTATGATGCCTACTACGCCGAGAGGGTATGCGCAAGCATAACCATTAGCTATTGCTGGCGCTGTGCCGTTGGTGTAAAGTGATTGCAGGGCTTCATTGGCGGCACCAAGACCTGGTGTGTTTGTCACCGCACCATACAGCGTACCTATCATCATTGGGAGGTTGGCAGGGTTCGTGGTGTCAAAGAAACTGTAGTAACAGATGAACATCACGATGATGTTGAGCAGTATAGCGCCTGCCGCAAGACAGTTAAGCGTTACGCCACCTTCCTTGAATGACGAGAAGAAACCAGGACCGACCTGAAGACCTATCATGAAGACAAAGAGAATAAGTCCGAAGTCCTGAACGAATGTGAGAATACTAGTCTCTGCGGTAAAACCGAAATGTCCTGCAACGATACCGGCAAAGAGAACGAATGTAACGCCAAGTGAAATACCTCCGATTTTAATCTTTCCGAGATAAACACCTACAGCAATAACAATAGCGTAGAGCATTGCTATATGCGCTACGCTTTCACTGTTTGTAAACAAGCTTATTAGCCAATCCATCTTTCTGTGTATTAGAAATATTTGTAATATTCTGCAAAATTACAAATTATTTCTGATATGAACAAATAAAAGAATGGAAAATGTGCTAATAAGCTTGTTTTCGTAATAATACTATGCCAAAGTTATACTTTGACTGTGCAAAAGTTGTACTTTGACTATGTTAAAGTTGCACCTTGACCATGTTAAAGTTGTGGTTTGTCAACAGTGTGCTTAGAATACAGCTGTGAACCCGAGTGACTCCAGAGCCGCCTTTATCTCGCTCTCTGTGGTGTTGCCAGTTATTTCTGCCTTGCCTGATGCAAGGTCGATGTTCACGTCTTCTACTCCTTCAAGTGCCTTGAGACCTCTTGTAGCGCTTGCACAGCAATGTGAGCAGTTCATGCCTTTGATGTTGAAAGTAATCATATTGTCTTTTGTTTCTGTTTTGCATGTGTTGTGCTCATGTCCGCATCCGCAGTGACAGTGTGGATGATGGTAATGATGCCATAATGCATTGAGCAACAAGAGTGTAAGTATTATGGTACATGCAATGTTAAACCATGGGGTGCTTTCTTCATGGCAGCAGATATTTGCCATTACAGCCTCCCTGAACCATTCCACTGGCAATACCTGATCGACTATCGTGCCCCAGAAGATAGCGCAGACGAGTATGGAGGCGAGATAGATGGCGAGAGACTTCTTGCCGAGTACCTTGTTGATGACAAGTATTGATGCCATATTACATGCTGGACCTGCCATCAAAAGCACGAGTGCTGCGCCTGGTGTGAGGCCTTTCAGCATCAGTGCTACGGCAATGGGAATACTGCCCGTGGCGCAGATGTACATTGGGATGGCAATGCATAGCACCAGTATCATGCTCATGAAGGTGTTGTCCTTGAATGTTGCAAATAAAGAGTCTGGTACAAAGACTGTTATGAGTCCTGCGATAACAAGACCTATAACGAGCCATTTGCCTATATCTTCCATCATCTCGCCGTAGCCGTATGCTATTGCCTCTTTAATCTTGTGTGCGAAAGATTTGTGCTCGTGACCTTCCTCTTCGAAGCTTATCACCTTGCCGGTAGCCTCTTTTTCTACCTTGTCCTTGTCAAAGGTGTTTACAAGGATGCCAGCCAGGGCAGCGTTGCATAGTGCTGCGATAGGGCGGATGATGGCGAAAGGCAAACCAAGGAGTGAATAGGTGGCGATGATAGAGTCAACACCCGTCTCAGGTGTGGCGATGAGGAAGGAAACGGTAGCACCCTTTGATGCGCCTTCTTTTCTCAGCGACATAGCTGTTGGTATGACACCGCAGGAACATAGCGGCAGTGGTACACCGAACAGTGCTGCATATATCACTGAGCGCACATTGTGACCTGATAGGTAGCGGCTGTATATCGCACCAGGTATAAAGGCATGCATTAGTCCTGCAAGCAGGAAGCCTAACAGAAGGTAAGGTGACATCTCGTTCACCAAATTGAATACTTCATTCATAGTTTATTGTTTGTTTTTAATGTTTCTGGGTGCAAAGGTACTAACATTCTTATGCAACCCAGTTGCAAAAACAATAAAACGCAACTATTCCACCACGTCAAACGACAATATCTTTATGTCGTCAAGCGGTCTGTCATTGGAATCCGTATTCACCTTTTGTATCTTTTCTACTCTGTCCATTCCCTGTATAACCTCGCCAAAGACGGTATATTCGTTGTCGAGATAAGGCACGCCAGCATGCTGTGCTTCAAGATAATAAGGCAAAGGATCCGTATTGGAACCTGCTATGCGTGCTGTTGGCCAACGACCATAGACAATGAAGAACTGTGAAGAGCTGCTGGCTTTCTCTGGGTTTACACTCTCATCGGCACGTGCTGCGCTTATGGCGCCGCGCTTATTGAAGTGCATAGGAACGGTGAACTCCGCTGGTATGGTGTATTCTTCGCCTTTATCGTTGGTTACACTGTGACCTCCAAGTGCAGGTGCAGGATTGCCCGCTATCGTTGGCTCTGCACTCTTTGATGCAGGGTCGCCCATCTGTATCATGAAGTTTTTCATCACACGGTGTATCAGCATGTCCTTCATTACACCGCTCTTTGCCAGCTTGATATAATTATCACGATGCTTTGGTGTCTCGTTGTATAGCTCCATGACAATCTTTCCTGCTGTTGTCTCCATCACAATGCGTGGACGGTCATATATTATATTGCCGCGTGCATCTGCGTTTATGTTAAGAGTTTCATCCATTGCCGTTGTGGTGAAGGCGCGCATGATAGCTGTAGGGTGTCCGCTCTTGGTGAATGCTCCTAACTTGTAATGCGTTGGCTTGCAGGTAGGTTCCCAGTAGAAGACACCCTTGCAGTGACCATTTGTGGATGTCCTGCAGAGTCTTAATACCTGTTCTAACTGTGTTCTGCCACATTCCATAATCCAAGGCTCCTCTTCGTTTACCTCAAAGCCTGTCTCGACAATCATCACGTCCGTTCCATATTTCTTTGCTACGGCGTTGATGTTCTTTATGCAGTCGTTGATAATCTTCATGGCTGGAATGTTTGCGCCGTCCTTGTTCACCCAATAAGGGTATAGTGACATGCCTATCATGTCCCACTTCGCACCGTTCTCTTTCAGTGCGTCAAGGTTATGGTTGTATAGTTCGTTTCTATGTCCGCGGTCAAGGTGTACCAACACTTTAGTGTCAGGGAATATTGCCTTTACCGCCTCGTAACCAGCGTTGAAGAGACCCGCATATTGTTTAGGGTTTGTGTCAAGTTGTCCCACTGGCCAAAGGAAGCCATTGGCAGTCTCATTGCCTACCTGCACCCATTTGGGTTCCACGCCGTTATCCTTAAGTAACTGCAGCACCTCTTTTGTATGCTCTGCTACATCCACCAATAACTGCTTGTATTTGTGCTTTGCCCATGCTGCGGGGATATTCTGCTTTGCGGGGTCTGCCCACCAATCGCTGTAGTGGAAGTCTATCATCACGTCCATGTTGAGTGCCTTGGCGCGTAACGCCTTGACCAAAACGTCTTCCTTGTTGCACCAGTTACCGTGTTCGGAAGGGTCAACCCATACACGAAGGCGGATAGCGTTGAGTCCCATCTCTTTCATCAGGGCTGTTGCCTCACGCTCCTCACCGTTATAGTTATAGCACTTGTTACCTCTGCTCTCCTGCTCAGTGCACCATGAGATGTCTGCACCAAGCGAAAACTCCTCCTGCGCCCATGCAGCAAGAGACATAAGGGACAGGAGGAGTGTAAAGATATGTTTTCTGTTTGCTTTCATAGATATATCGGTTCTGTAAAGTTATATGCTTAACTCGTTGAGAACTTTGAACAGTTTCTTGTCCATTGGCTTGTCTGAGCGGATAGCCTCAGAGAATGGAACATAGACGACCTCGTTGTTGCGAACGCCAATCATGACGTTGCGCTGTCCTTGCATGATAGCTTCTACGGCACCTACACCAGTACGTGATGCCAGTATTCTGTCACGGGCTGTTGGGCTACCACCGCGCTGCAGGTGTCCGAGGATGGAAACACGCACGTCATAGCCAGGGAACTCGTTCTTTACTCGTTCTGCGTAGTAGAGAGCACCGCACTTAGGAGACTCCGATACGATGACGATACATGACTTCTTTGATTTACGTATGCCACGCTTCATAAACTCTGCCAACTGGTCTTCATCAGTCTCTTCCTCTGGGATGATAGCTGCCTCAGCGCCACATGCGATAGCGGAATTCTGTGCAAGGAAGCCAGCGTCGCGTCCCATTACCTCAATGAAGAAGATGCGCTCGTGGCTCTGTGCTGTATCGCGTATGCGGTCAACACATTCCATGATGGTATTCATCGTAGTGTCGTAGCCTATGGTGGAGTCCGTGCCGTAAAGGTCATTGTCTATTGTTCCTGGCAATCCTATGCAGCAAACGTCAAACTCCTGTGCAAATATCTTTGCGCCGGTAAGTGAACCGTTACCACCGATAATAACGATAGCATCTATTTCATTTGCTACCATGTTGTCGTATGCCTTCTGACGTCCTTCTGGTGTCATGAATTCTTTTGAACGTGCAGTCTTGAGGATTGTACCGCCAAGAGTAATGATGCCGCTGACATTCTCTGTTGTGAATGTCTTTATGTCATTGTTGATGAGTCCTTCCCATCCGCGATAAATGCCCTTTACGTTGAAGCCGTTGCATATAGCAGCGCGGGTAACGGCACGGATGGCTGCGTTCATACCAGGTGCATCACCACCTGATGTAAGGATACCGATGGTCTTGATCTTTCCCATAATGTTGTCCTTTCTTTTTGTTTGTTTTGTGTGTTAATATTATCCTGTTAAAATTATGATAAAAGTATCAAAATACTGTCAGCTGCAGGCATAGTACTACGAACGATATTATGCCAGCGAGTAATGTCATAGGTGTGATATGTTTTATGTACCATTTTGTCGTGACACCCTGCATCTGCATCATTACGATGCCACTGATGCTTCCTATGCCGAGAATGCTTCCGCCCATGGCTGTGCCAAAGGACAATACCTTCCAGTATGCACCGCCAACAGCATAATAAGGATCTGTTAATGAAACATCATGAAGGGTTACCATCGTCATGCATGACGCAAAACTGTCCAACACCGTACTGATGAGTGCTGTTATAACACCGATGCCCCAAACATTACCTATAAGTATATCCAGTTCGTTGCTGAACCATGCCATGGCGCCTGTCTCCGTCACGACGCCCAGTGCCAATACTACGCCAACGATATACAGTATCTGCTGTATGGCATTATACTGCATTGTCTGCGGTATGTCAGCGCGTCGCATTCTCTCGTTGGTATGAAGCTTGCGGTTGAAAAGTTCGTTGACAATCCACAGCAGGCTAAGTACGCATAGTGCACCGAGGAATGGTGGCAGCTTAGTGATGTCGTGGAAAGTAGGGATAAACCAAAGACCGCCGATGCCGACAAGGAACATGATAAGTCTATGCCATATCTTCAGATTGGTGTCGTTGCCTCGGTATGGCATTCTTATCTGTTCTATCTCCACCGTCTGTCTCATCTTGAATGTTACGATGAGTGTAGGGATAGCCCATGCCAACAGACATGGTAAAGCCATGGAGAGCGTATAGTCTGATGCTGTTATGGCACCTTTATTCCATAGTGCCAGTCCTGTAGGGTCGCCAATAACTGTCAATGCACCACCGAAGATAACAGCCAGCAATACCATGGAACCGAAGAGCATTCTGTCTCTTGTACGTACAAGGATGGCATTGGTCACGTTAAGCATCAGTACGATGGTGGCTATATTGTCAAGGTTTGCTGACATGAAGAAGGCGAAGGCTGTCAGTTTCCATAACAGCAGACGGCTGTTACGGGTTCTTATCCATAATGTCAGGAAGTCAAAGCAACCGTTTTGGAAAAGAATATTCACAATGCTCATTGTTGCTAACAGGAAGAGCACTATCTCCGCAGCATTGCCAATGTATGGCAGAAATACATTTTTGGCTATATAAACCTTTACTGCCGTACTGTTAGGCTTAACGCCGTCAAGGAAAGAAGTGTATTCGGCAGAATGCTGGCTCATGACGAAGTCAGAACCAAAGCATATATATATTACCCATCCTAAGGTACACGCAAAAACCGCTACGGCAGCCTTGTTGATGTTTGTCTGTCGCTCCGTCGCTATGAAAAAGAGACTTATGATGAGTAAAGCTGTAATTATATATGCCATATAGCAAAGGTGTGGTGTTGAAAAATATCTGCAAAAGTAATAAATTTCTTTCATTATGACAAATTATTAGTAAAAATTTTGTATTTTGTCGGTTTTTTTATACCTTTGCGCTTTACAAGTGTGTATAAATTAATAAAAATGTAACATGAATACGGCAGACGACATAAAGAATGCAGTTGATGTGATGAAGAAGGGTGGGGTGATTCTCTATCCTACAGATACCGTTTGGGGCATTGGTTGCGATGCAACAAACGCAGAGGCAGTAGCAAGGGTGTATAAGATAAAGCAGCGTGAAGAGTCAAAGGCTATGATATGTCTTGTTGATTCTGATAATCGCATACAAAGATATGTACGTGAAGTGCCTGACGTGGCGTGGGATCTTATGAATCTTTCCACAAAACCAACTACAGTAATCCTTGATGGTGCCAATGGTCTTGCTCCAAACCTTATAGCAGAGGATGGCAGTGTGGCATTCCGTATTACGAAAGAGGAATTCTCCAGTCAGTTGTGTTATCGTATGCAGAAGCCTATCGTATCCACAAGCGTGAATATCAGTGGTCAGCCTGCAGCGCAGAATTATCGTGATATACCGCAGGAATTGCTCGATGCTGTTGATTATGTTTGCTTTACACGTCGCAATGAGCATAAACCACATCAACCTTCTTCCATTATTCGCTTGAGAAAGGATGGGGAGTTTACTATAATACGATAAATCATGTTCTTCTACAAGATATTTTGGGATCGCATGGATGCTGGAAACTGGTTCGATGAGGTTCTCTCATGGAGGCAGAAGCATCTTTCGGACAGGCAGTTTACGCTCGTTCTTGCCTTTTTCGTCGGACTCTTTGCATCCGTTGCGGCATTTGTCCTTCACAGTTTAATACATTTTATACAGTCGCTAGTGATGACTCAGATACAAGTGACGAGTTATAACTGGCTGTATCTTGTATTGCCGGTAGTAGGTATTTGGCTTACTATGCTCTTCGTGAAATATGTGGTGAGGGATAATATCTCGCATGGTATCACGCGTATTCTCTATGCCATATCTTCCAAGCAGAGTCGTTTGGCGCGCCATAACTGTTGGTCATCGGTTGCGGCTTCTGCCATAACCATTGGTTTCGGTGGTTCCGTAGGTGCCGAGGCGCCTATCGTATTGACAGGCTCTGCTATAGCCAGTAACCTTGGGCAGTGGTTCCGAATGAACAACAAGACGCTGATGTTGCTTGTTGGTTGTGGTGCTGCCGCTGCCATAGCGGGTATCTTTAAGGCACCTATTGCGGGATTGGTATTTACCATAGAGGTGCTGATGATTGACCTCACTATGGTAAGCATATCGCCAATACTCATTGCCAGTGTTACGGCAACATGCTTCTCCTATATCTTTGTAGGTGATAGTCAGTTGTTTACGTTTAATATGACTCATCCTTGGGAAGTTGTGCGAGTGCCTTCAAACATACTACTTGGAGTGTTCTGCGGACTTGTCTCTCTCTATTTTATTCGTATGATGACAGCCTGTGAGGGAATGTTTGGCAAGATGCAGAATAGATACATGAAACTCATCACCGGTGGCGTGATGCTCAGCACTCTGATCTTCCTTTTCCCATCTCTTTACGGCGAAGGATATAGCTCTATCAATATCCTTCTTGGTGGTGGTACACAGGCAGACTGGAGTAAGGTGATGGAGAAATCTATGTTCTATGGTGGTGGAACATACATTCTGCTTGCCTATCTCGGCTGCGTCATCCTTACGAAGTGCTTTGCTACAGCAAGTACCAATGGCGCTGGAGGCTGTGGTGGTACCTTTGCTCCTTCATTGTTTATTGGCGCATTTGCTGGCTTCTTCTTCGCGCGTGTGTGGAATATAAATAATGTGGGACCGTTCTTTCCTGAGGAGAATGCCGCACTTCTAGGTATGGCAGGAGTCATGAGTGGAGTGATGCATGCGCCATTGACAGGTGTGTTCCTCATAGCGGAGTTGACAGCAGGATATGATCTCTTCATGCCGCTGATGATTGTCAGCGTATGTGCTTACCTCACTATCCTTGCCTTTGAGCCTCATAGTATCTATGGTATGCGACTGGCTCGCCAGGGAAAGCTTATCACGCACCATACGGACAAGAGTATTCTGACGTTGATGACGCTTGACTCCGTCATAGAACGTAACTATACTGCGGTGGATAAGGACATGGAACTGATGAATCTTGTCCATGCTCTAAGTAAGAGTAAGAGCTCTGTCTTGCCTGTTGTTGATGGTGCAGGCAATCTTCTCGGAGAAATAGATATGACTAAGCTTCGCCATATTGTCTTCCGTACGGAACTGTATCATCATTTCCGTGTATCACAACTTATGGAAGAACCTTTGACGACACTTCGTCTCGGTGATCCAATGGAAGAGGTTATGATGGCATTTGATAAATATCATGCACAGCAGTTGCCTGTCATGGATACTAACGGACATCTCTACGGTTACATCTCACGTGCACATCTCTATAGCCAGTATAGAAAGATGGTTGCAGATATGAGTAATGAATAAGTAAAAAGTAACAAGTAAAAAGTAATAAGTAGCCCCGCAATGGAATTTCCATTGCGGGGCTAACGTTATTATGCTGTTTCGCTTGCGATTATGCGAATGCAAGTTCTACAATCTTCTCAACTGCGTTCTTCAGTCCTTCAGGGTTCTTGCCGCCTGCTGTTGCGAAGTGTGGCTGACCGCCACCGCCGCCCTGGATGAGCTTACCTGCCTCACGAACAATCTTGCCTGCATTCTTGCCCTCTGCTACGAGATCGTCAGAGAATGCAACGGTGAGGTTTGGCTTGCCTGCAGAAGCACTGCCGATGGCAACAAGCAGTTTTTCAGGGAACTGTGCACGAAGCTGGAATGCCATGTCCTTAGCATTCTGAGCATCGATAGGGAGAACACCGCTGATAACCTTCACACCATTAACGTCCTTGGCGTTCTTTATCAAGTCCTCTTTATATTGTCCTGCCTTCTGAGCCTTGAACTCGTCAACCTGTGCCTGCAACTCCTTGTTGTCTGCAATAGCCTTTTCTATTGTTGCCATGAGGTTTGGTGCATTGTTGAAGAGGGCTTTAAGGTCAACCATGAAGTCCTGCATCTTGTCAAGCATGTCGTCAACAGCCTTGCCTGTGACAGCCTCAATACGGCGAACACCTGCTGCTACACTGCTCTCTGCAGTGATGCGAACGATACCTATCTGTCCTGTTGCTGCAGCATGGCAGCCACCACAGAACTCTACGCTTGAGCCGAACTTTACTACACGAACCTTGTCGCCATACTTCTCGCCGAAGAGAGCGATAGCACCGAGTTGCTTAGCCTCCTCGATAGGAGTGTCACGGAACTCCTGTAGTGGTATGTTCTCACGAATCTTAGCGTTTACGATGTGCTCCACCTGGCGAATCTGCTCTGGTGTAACCTTCTCAAAGTGTGAGAAGTCGAAGCGCAGGTAGTCAGGTGTAACGAGAGAACCCTTCTGTTCTACGTGTGTGCCGAGAACCTCACGCAGTGCCTCGTCAAGGAGGTGAGTACATGTGTGGTTAGCCTCTATGGCACGACGACGCTCTACGTCAACACAAGCCATGAACTCTGCTTCTGCGTTCTCTGGGAGTTTGTCAACGATGTGTATTGCTACACCATTCTCCTTCTTGGTGTCAATGACCTTTATCTCCTCATTCTCTGAAACGAGTACGCCGGTATCACCTACCTCACCACCCATCTCGCCGTAGAAAGGAGTGTTGTCAAGGATCATTTCATAAGCCACGCCCTTCTTCTGCTTCACTTCGCGGTATTTCACGATGTGGCAAGGATATTCTGTATAGTCGTAACCTACGAACTGGCTTTCTGTATCATTGATTGTAACCCAGTCACCAAGGTGTACCTCAGCAGCGTTACGTGCACGGTTCTTCTGTTCCTCCATGCACTTGTTGAAACCCTCTTCGTCAACGTTCATGCCCTGCTCGCGGCAGATAAGCTCTGTGAGGTCAAGAGGGAAACCGTATGTATCAAAGAGTGTGAATGCTGTAGCACCATTCAGTGTGGTGTCGTTCTTTGCCTTTGCCTCGTCGATGTGTCCCTGAAGCATGCTGATACCCTTTTCCAGTGTGCGGAGGAATGAAGACTCCTCTTCCTGCATCACCTTCATGATAAGCTTCTGCTGAGCAGGCAGCTCTGGGAATGCTGCGCCCATCTCGTCAACGAGTGTTGGCACGAGCTTGTAGATAAATGCCTCCTTCTGTCCGAGGAAGGTGTAGCCATAACGTACTGCACGGCGAAGGATACGGCGGATAACGTAACCAGCTTTGGCGTTTGATGGCAGCTGACCGTCAGCGATAGCGAATGCGATAGCACGAAGGTGATCTACTATTACGCGGAGTGCAACGTCCTTCTTCTCGTCCTCGCCATACTTGCAACCTGCCATGTCTGCCATTGCCTTGATGAGTGGCTGGAATACGTCAGTGTCGTAGTTAGATGTCTTGCCCTGAAGTGTGCGGACAAGGCGCTCGAAACCCATACCAGTGTCAATAACCTTTGCTGGCAGACCTTCAAGAGAACCGTCAGCCTTGCGGTTGAACTGCATGAATACGAGGTTCCATATCTCGATTACCTGTGGGTGATCTTTGTTTACGAGCTCACGTCCAGGCACCTTTGCCTTCTCCTCTGCAGGACGGCTATCTACGTGCAACTCTGAACATGGACCGCAAGGACCTGTATCGCCCATCTCCCAGAAGTTGTCATGCTTGTTACCATTGATGATATGATCCTTTGGCAGGAACTGTTCCCAGATGCTTGCTGCCTCGTCGTCACGTGCGAGACCTTCCTCCTCAGAACCTTCAAATACTGTAGCGTAGAGGTCTGCTGGGTCAATCTTCAGTACGTCAACGATATACTCCCATGCCCATGAGATTGCTTCCTTCTTGAAGTAATCACCGAAAGACCAGTTGCCGAGCATTTCGAACATGGTGTGGTGATAGGTGTCATGTCCTACCTCCTCCAGGTCATTATGCTTACCGCTCACGCGCAGACACTTCTGTGTGTCAGCCTGGCGGCGGCTCTTAGGTGTTGTGTTACCGAGGATGATGTCCTTGAACTGATTCATACCTGCATTGGTGAACATCAGTGTTGGATCATCCTTCACTACCATTGGTGCAGAAGGCACGATGAGGTGCTCTTTGCTCTCAAAGAAACTCTTGAAAGACTCGCGTATTTCCTTTGCTGTCATCATTGTATTTAGTGTTTAATATTTTTTCTTTACCTTTTTAGTGCGCAAAGGTACGAAAAAAAACTCACACGTGCAAACAATTTTTAATTATTCCTTATTAATTTTTATTTAGTAATCAAATGAACTGCCGCCGAGGAATTCGCGCAACAGGCTCATTGGTGGTATCAAACTTTCCTGAAGTGGCTTGATATATCTGAGGAATTGCAGCAGACGCTTTGCTTCTGCATACTCATCACAATTCTGTGGTACCTGCTCCAACAATGGTTCTGCCTGTGATTTGATGACGGCGAGTTCGAAGAGCATGGCGGTATTGAACATTGCGTCAGCATTCTCCTGGTAAGGGAATATCCATTTCTCCTCGCCGGCACGTACCGAAGCCCAGCGTTTAATGGTCTGTTGGGCGGTATTGTTTCGGTATTTGAAATCGCGTATGATACGTCTTAGCAGACGATTGTCCGTCGTTGGGATATAGTTGTGATCGTCAAGGGTGATAGAAGTAAGAGCAGAAGCATACACGCGAAAAATCTGATCTTGCTGAATCTGCGATGTCAGTTCTGGATTCAATGCGTGAATACCCTCAATGATAAGCACCTCGTTCTCCTTGAGTTGCAGTTTGTTACCACTCATTTCGCTTTGTCCTGTTATGAAGTTATATCTTGGTAACTCCACTTCCTCACCGGCAATGAGAGCGTTGAGCTGTTCGTTGAACAACGGTAGGTTGAGCGAGTATAATGACTCGTAGTCATACTCGCCTTTTTCGTCGCGAGGTGTCTCTTCGCGGTTTACGAAGTAGTCATCAAGTGATATTCCTACAGGGTATATGCCGTTGGCAGCCAGTTGTACTGAGAGACGCTTGCATGTCGTTGTTTTTCCGGAACTTGACGGACCAGCGATGAGAACAACCTTTATACCCTTGCATTCTGCTATTTTATCCGCTATGCGTATAAGCTGTTTCTCTTGCAATGCCTCAAAGAGATAGATGAGTTCCTTGCTGTGACCTGTCTGTATGGCAAGGTTCAATGCGCCGACAGTGCTTATATGCATCCTGTCCTGTAGCTTATGGTATTCTGTGAATACGTCAAACATCTTGTCCTGGCGGATAAATTTACCCAATTCATTTGGGCTGTCATGCCTTGGCGTGCGTAGGAGCAGACCTGTATTGTACATTTCCAATCCAAAGATGTTGAGATCGCCAGTATTGGTAAGCGTAGGGCCATAGAAGTAATCTACGTAATCGTCTATGCTGCAATATGTTGTGTATATCCTACCGAGACTCTCTAACAGCATTACCTTTGCTGTGTCGTTCATGTTGCGGAACATCTCCACAACCTCTTCCGTAGGCTTCTGATGATACACGATAGGCTTCTTCGCTGCAATTATTTCGTTCATCTTGTTGCGGAGAGCCGTTACGTCATCTGGTGTGATGTAACGTCCTATCCTAAGGTCGCAATAGTAACCATTGCTGACAGGGAATTCTATCTTTATGCTACCATCAGGGAATACATCCTTGACAGCCTTGCAAAGTACAAGAAACAGTGTTCTTGTATATATTCTCATGCCCGCAGAAGTCGTGGTGTCTATGAATTCTATTGTCTTATTTGAATAGAGTTCGTAGTTGAGTCCTACAATCTCGTTGTTTACTTTTGCAGCAACAGGTATAAGTGCTATTTCTTGCTTAATTTGCAAAAAAATATCAGAAAGTGTGCTTCCTATTTCGCAGTTTAAGATTTTTTTATTATTTTTGCAACGAATTTCAATGGTTTTCATATTAAAGCAGATTTAGTTGTTAACAATAATTTTCTGCAAAGATATGAAAATTATTTCATACTACGACTAACAACATATTAAAAAAATATTAAAAATGTCGATTTGGATTATTCTTAAGCTTATCGGATCATTAGCATTGCTGATGTTCGGTATGAAGGCGATGAGTGAGAGTTTGCAGAAGATGGCAGGTCCGCAGTTGCGTCATGTATTGCAAGCTATGACTACTAATCGTTTTACAGGTATGTTCACTGGCGCTTTTGTTACTGCCGCTGTTCAGTCTTCCACCGCAACTACTGTCATGACAGTGTCGTTTGTCAATGCAGGTCTTCTGACATTGGCACAGGCCATTTCCATCATTATGGGTGCAAACATCGGTACCACCTTTACTGCCTGGATTATGTCTGCTGGTTTCTCGTTTAACATTACCGACTTCGTGTGGCCAGCATTTTTTATAGGCATACTCCTTATTTATAGTAAGAACAAACGCATCATCGGCGATTTCCTCTTTGGTGTGAGTTTCCTTCTGCTCGGTCTTGGAACCCTGAAGGCAACAGGAACGGACATGCATCTTGAGAATATCCCTGCCGTGATGAATTTCTTCCAGCAGTTTGACGATAACTACCTTTCATATTTCATCTTCCTTATCATTGGTGGTGTCATGACCGTCTGCGTGCAGTCTTCTGCTGCCGTGATGGCTATCACCATGACGCTCTGTTCTACAGGCGTACTGCCAATATATCTTGGTATAGCACTCGTTATGGGTGAGAATATCGGTACTACAGTAACATCTAACGTGGCTGCCCTCACTGCAAATACACAGGCACGTCGTGCTGCCTTCGGACACATGTTCTTCAATATCTTCGGTGTCGTATGGGTGCTTTGCATCTTCCGTTTCTTCATCGATATGATATGTGGTATAGTAGGCTATAACCCTGCCACTCCGAATCCGTTGCTCCTGCCTGTAGTGCTGGCAACATTCCACACTACGTTCAACGTGATAAACACTCTCATCCTTATATGGTTCATACCTCAGATAGAGAATCTCGTTTGTAAGGTAATCACCAGCGACAAGACACCGAAGGAGGAGGAAGAAGACTTCCGTCTCAGCTTTATCTCCAGCGGACTTATGCATACACCAGAGCTTTCTGTCCTTGAGGCGCAGAAGGAGATATGCAACTTCGCTGAGCGTACACAGCGTATGTTCGGTTTCGTGCGCGAACTCCTTGAGGAGACGGATTCTACCGCCTTCGTCAAGCTATACAGCCGAATAGAGAAATATGAGAGTATCTCTGATAATATGGAGGTAGAGATAGCAAAATACCTTGACCAGGTCAGCGACCGTCACCTCTCTGATGACACAAAGGCAAAGATACGTGCCATGATGCGTGAGATAACGGAGATTGAGTCTATCGGCGACTCATGCTATAACATCGCACGTTCTATCAATCGTATGATGACACAGTCAAAGGACAAGTTCACTGAGAAGCAGGTGGAGTATATACATCAGATGTTCACACTCACCGACGAGTCTCTTACACAGATGAATGTGCTGCTCAAGGGACGCAAGGACTTCCTCAATGCGAACCGTTCGTTCAATGTGGAGAATGAGATAAACAACTACCGTAACCAGTTGAAGGAACAGAACATCAGCGACATCAATGACCATAAGTACAACTATGTTGTTGGTTCTATGTATATGGACGTCATCAACGAGTGCGAGAAACTCGGCGACTACGTTGTAAACGTTGTTGAGGCTCGTATGGGCATCCGCCAAAAGGAGGCGTAAGGAGGGACCCACCCCAACCCTCCCTTAGAGGGAGGGAGCGCAATATCGTGTAAAGGAAATCCCATAAACGACTAACAAAACAAAATAACTATGAAATTCAAGAGAATTCTTCTTAAGCTCTCAGGTGAGAGCCTAATGGGCGAGCAAGGCTATGGCATTGATGTCAACCGCCTTAACGATTATGCCCGTCAGATTAAAGAAATAGCCGAGATGGGTGTCCAGATAGGCATCGTCATCGGTGGTGGTAATATCTTCCGCGGTCTTTCAGGCGCTGGCAAAGGCTTTGATCGCGTAAAGGGAGACCAAATGGGCATGTGCGCCACTGTCATCAACAGTCTCGGACTCTCTTCTGCCCTTGGTGCCATCGGTCAGAAGAACCGTGTGCTGACAGCTATACGCATGGAACCTATCGGTGAGTTCTACACCAAGTGGAAGGCTATCGAGGCAATGGAGAATGGTGAGGTTGTCATCATGTCTGCCGGAACCGGAAACCCTTATTTTACTACTGATACAGGTTCATCACTCCGTGGCATAGAGATAGAGGCAGACGTAATGCTCAAGGGTACTCGCGTTGACGGCATCTATACCGCAGACCCAGAGAAGGACCCTACAGCAACAAAGTTCCACGACATTACATACCAGGAGGTCATAGCAAAGAACCTTAAGGTGATGGAC
>JAGHTW010000242.1 GCA_018065145.1 Candidatus Prevotella equi | reverse complement strand
GCAGCTCGGTTGCAACGTTGGATTGCTTTCTGTGTTTTAGTGGTTGCAAAGGTACAAAGAATTATTCTATTATGCAAAATTATGTAATGAAAAAGCGTGTTTTGTTGGTTAATAGAAGTTTATTTTGTAATTTTGCAATTGCAAATCCACAAACGACGAAACAACAAACAACCACAAACGACGAAACTATGACACAGGGTATATTTGATCGTGCTGAACTGCTGTTGGGCAGTGCTGCTATGCAACGTATAAGCGAGGCGAGGGTAATTGTCTTGGGCACTGGTGGCGTTGGCTCCTGGTGCGCAGAGGGATTGGTGCGTTCTGGCATCAGACACTTGACGATTGTTGATAATGACGTGGTGAGCGTGACGAACGTGAATCGTCAGTTGATGGCAACGACGCTGACGGTGGGTCAGCCTAAGGTGCAGGTGCTTCGCGAGCGTCTGATGTCTATCAATCCTGATGCTGAGATAAGGGCGATAGAGAGCACGTACAGCGAGAAGACTAGCGAGAGTTTTGAGCTTGGCACGTATGACTTTGTCATTGACTGCATAGACTCGCTGAAGAATAAGATACACCTGTTGATGGAGGCTACGCGCCATGAGCGCCCTATGGTGCTGTCGTCGATGGGTGCTGCACTGAAGCTTGACACTACGCAGATAAAGGTTGGTGAGTTTTGGAAGGTGCGCGGTTGTCCGTTGGGTTCCATCATGCGCAAGAGGATGCGCCAGCGCAAGATAACGCTGAGCAAGCCTGTGATGTGCGTTTATAGCGAGGAACTGTTAGAGAACAAGGGTGTTGACGCTGTGGCGTCTGATGATTGTTCCTACAAGGCTCAGACGAATGGTTCGATGGTGCATATCACGGGCACCTATGGTTTCACGCTTTGTGGTTTGGTGATAGCGAATCTGCAGCGTATGGGATAGTGGTCGCTTCCTGTTTGGATATCTTCGACGTAACAGTTGTAAGGTGTGATGTCGGGAGAGCATAGCATATTGTCTATCCTCACGCGCATGCCGTAATGAGAGAAGGAGTATCCTGGTCCTGATGCCGTAGCGCGGTAGCAGTCCGTCAGTCCCTTGCCGATGGTGTAACGCACATAGGACTGTGGTATGTCGTTGAAGTCACCGCATACTATCATCGGCATATTCTGGTGCATGCGGATGAACGATGCTACCATCTGTGCCTGTGATGTTCGCAGTTTTGTGGCTTCAAGAATCTTTGAGAATACGACATGGGATGTATGTCGCATGGTGTCCGTCTCTTGGTTGCCATGCATCATATCGCTGAACTTCTCACGGTCGCTGATGGACAGTCCCATAGTCTGCAGATGGCAGTTGATGATTATTACATCACGCCCGTTTATATCAAGCCAGAAGGCGCCAACGATATTTCCTGATGTTTCGATATCTATCAGTTCCTTTGCCTTTACGGGATACTTACTCAGTATGGCGCATACGGAGCCTCCCCTACCATTCAGCGTATCGATATACTGGTATGTGGGATTGAAAAACTCCTGCAACTCCTCCTTTACTCTGCCGTCATAAGGGTTCGACTCCTGCAGGCAGACAATGTCGGCACCGCTTGCGGCGATGTTCTTCATTATTATGTTCATTCCCTGTTCATCCCAACAGACGTCTTTGTCTTCCAGCGCCCAGTACTTGGTGTTGTATGACATTACCTCAAAGGTATCGTCGGGCACCTCCTGCGCACGGTTGACGGGCCAGTAGAGAGTGACGGGGACGTAGGCAACAAGGAGTCCTATGAAGGAGATGACGAGGTATCGTTTCTTTATTAATATCCACACTACGAAGAAGGCTATGACGCACAGCAGCGCCATAGGGAAGGCGTAACCCGCCATACTCAACCAACCGAAGATGGTAGGGTTGAGATAGTAGGCAAAGCCTGTCATCCATAGCGCCAGAACGGCGATGCTATTGATGACAGCAAGGAGATATATGGGGATTCTTCTTTTCTTCATTGCGGATTGGCTACCCAGAATATTCTTCCGTCATAGCTGGCATGATAGCGGAAGAGCTTCTCGCCCTGTTCTCCTGCTACTACTACGCCGCCGTTGAGGAGTCCGTACTTACGCTTGCATGCGGAGCATTCGGCATTGGTGCCGTTGTCAACGAAGGAAAGCATGTACTCATTGCGTGTGAAGTTGTTCGACTTGTAGCAGTTAGGACACATCTGGTCGAAGACATACAGCTGTCCGTCCTGAAGTGACGAGCGACCTACGATAAGACCGTTGTTAAGGCCTATGATACGCGAAGAGCGTGAGAGAATCTCCTCCGACACTACCTCTGTATGGTTTCCAGAACCGTAGGTGTGTGACTGTATCTTATAGCCACTGTTGTAAGGGACGGTGCTGAAGGTAGCGAAGAGGTTTGAACTATTGAGGGCATCGTGAAGCGGTATGTTGGTGTGACCGATGGAGAAATCCATCTTATACGATGCGCTGTATTTACAGAATTCATTCACTACCGTTCCCTCGCAGGATACGAGAAGAACGATAGAGAAAAAGATAGAGAGGAGTTTTTGCATAACTATTACAGTGGTAAGGTTTTGTTATTTGTTTCCCAATAGTTTTGCCTGTGCCTCATCAACGCGCTCAAAGTGGAATCCATCGAGGATAGACTGCATGAGTGCCTGTATGCGATCATTGCAGAGGTTGCCGATAGAGCCTTCGTGTGTATGGTGTATGTCCTTGTTAGGTGTGAAGTTACCAGCTTCGATGTCTAGACCTACCTTCTTGTAAGCATCGCGGAATGGCATTCCTTCAACGGCGAGGCGGTTTACCTCCTCAACGGAGAAGATTGCGTCGTACATTGGGTTGTCGAGGATGTCCTCGCGCACCTGTATTTTATTAATAATGTATGCGCACATGTTCAGACAGTCCTTGAGTTCGTCGAATGCAGGCAGGAATACCTCCTTGATAATCTGCAGGTCACGGAAGTAACCGCAAGGTAGGTTGTTCTGTATCAGCGTCACCTGCGTAGGCAATGCCTGCAGTTTGTTGCACTTAGCGCGTATGAGTTCGAAGACGTCAGGGTTCTTCTTGTGTGGCATGATGCTTGAACCAGTGGTACACTCCTTTGGCAGTTTCACGAACTGGAAGTTCTGTGAGTTGAACATACAAGCGTCGAACGCCATCTTCGCCATTGTGCCAGCGAGTCC
>JAGHTW010000096.1 GCA_018065145.1 Candidatus Prevotella equi | reverse complement strand
AAGTCCTAAAGACTTTACCTTTGACGAAATGCGAAGTCTCTTCGCGTTGCATGGTTTTGAGATCAGCAACAAAGGTGCAACATCAGGATCGCGAATAGAGTTCTACAATAAGGAAAAAGGATTGTCATACATTATGCACAAACCTCACCCTGGAAATATCATAAAAGGGTATGTAATGAAACAAGTGAATATTTTCCTTAAGGTTAACGGATTTATAAAATAAATAATTATGGGATATTTGAAACATAAGGGTTATATAGGAACTGTAGAATACAGTGAAGAAGATGATTGCCTGTATGGTAAAGTGCAGGGTGTGGCTAATGCTTGCATAACATACGAGGGGAATGACATTACGGAACTGAAACAGGATTTCGAAGGTGCGGTTGATGACTACATCGCAGCATGTGTGACACGTGGAGAGGAGCCAAAGAAGAGTTACTCTGGCAGCCTTAACGTAAGGATAAATCCTGAAACGCACAGTAGCATAGCTATTCTCGCCAAGCAAGCCGGCATCTCTATTAATGCTTTCATTCGTGATGCACTAGAGAAACGTGTTGCGATAATGCTGTAAAAGCCATACATAATCAAACACAAAAAAAACGTCAGAACAGGGACAAGCGTGGCTTGCTGTTCTGGCGTTTTTTGTTTGCAAGACAAATTTACCAAGATAAAAATTACATATTGTCACAAAATTAAAAGATTTTGTGACAATATGCTTTTTCAAAAGTTACGACTTCAAAATGCAAACTAGAGAATAAGGAGGGAGAAAAACAAGAAGAAACGGGGTGTTTTTTAAGGTTGCAGGGTAATTGTTATGCTTTTACAGCGTAATAGTTATACGATTACCGAGTAAAAGTTGCACGATTGCAGTGTAAAAGTTATACTATTACAAGGTAAAAATATAGTTTTTTTGCCCTATTTTTAATAAAGCGAAAAGACTATCGTTGATTATCAAGGAGTTACAAAAGCCTCAAAAATCGCGTATTTACGGACGGATTATTTTCTTTTTCAAATATCGCAAGGATACGAGGTTTGTAGAAATCAGAAAGAAAGCAAAAGCGATGTTTTGGTGACACTTTGATTTCCACGCAACGAAACGACAACACCCGCTATATAAATAAAAGAAGAAAAAATTCGGTCATTTCGTTTTTTTTTTGTAACTTTGCACGGAATATTATAAAAAAGATTTAAATAACGATATAAAGCTTTATGAACATTTCTTACAAATGGCTCAAGGAGTATGTTGACTTCGACCTCACAGCAGACGAAGTAAGCAAAGCGCTCACCAGTACCGGACTGGAAGTGGGCGGCCTTGAGGAAGTACAGACAATCAAAGGAGGACTGAAGGGCCTCTATGTAGGACAGGTTCTCACTTGCGAACCTCATCCAAACTCTGACCACATGCATATCTGCACCGTTGACCTTGGACGCGAGGAGAAGTCACAGATAGTATGCGGTGCGCCTAATGTTGCAGCAGGTCAGAAGGTAATCGTTGCCGACTTGGGCTGCAAACTCTATGACGGCGACAAGGAATTCGTAATCAAGAAGTCTAAGCTCCGCGGCGTTGAGAGTTGCGGCATGATTTGCGCAGAGGACGAGATAGGCATCGGCAACGACCATGCAGGCATCATCGTACTGCCAGAAGACGCTGTAGTAGGAACACCAGCAGCGGAGTATTACAATTTGGAGAGCGACTGGCTCATTGAAGTTGACATCACAGCAAACCGCGCAGATGCCCTCTCACACTACGGCGTAGCACGCGACCTTTACGCATGGCTTGTACAGAATGGTTATAAGACCAGTCTGCATCGCCCTTCATGCGATGAGTTCAGCGTTGACAACAACGACCTTCAGGTAGAGGTAGAGATACAGAACACTGAGGCTTGCCGCCGCTATGCTTGCGTCAGCGTGACTGGATGCGAAGTAAAGGAGTCACCAGAGTGGTTGAAGAACAAGCTGAACATCATCGGTCTGCGTCCTATCAACAACATCGTTGATATCACAAACTATATCATGATGGCATACGGTCAGCCACTGCACTGCTTTGATGCAGACATGATAACAGGCAACAAGATTATCGTAAAGGACCAGAACGACGGCAAGAAGTTCGTTACCCTTGATGGCGAAGAGCACACACTGGGCGAGCACGACCTTGCGATCTGCAACACCGACGAGCCAATGTGTATCGCCGGCGTATTCGGCGGTAAGGGTTCCGGCACATACGAGAACACAAAGAACGTAGTACTAGAGTCAGCTTACTTCCACCCAACATGGATTCGTAAGTCAGCACGTCGTCACGGTCTTTCTACCGACGCATCATTCCGTTTTGAGCGCGGCATAGATCCAAACGGAACAATATACGCACTGAAGCAGGCTGCTATACTTTGCAAGCAGTTGGCAGGCGGAAAGGTGTCAATGGAGATAAAGGATGTTTATCCAAATCCAATTGAGAATCCAACAATGCGTCTTGACTTCAAGTACGTGGACAACCTCATAGGAAAGAAGATAGGCAACGACACTATCAAGTCAATCCTCAACACCCTTGAGATAGAGATAAACAGCGAAGACGCAGAGGGCGTGAACATCACCGTTCCAGCTTATCGCGTTGACGTACAGCGTCCTTGCGATGTAGTAGAAGACATCCTTCGCATCTACGGTTACAACAACGTCGAGATACCAACACAGCTCAAGTCAACACTTACGGTGAAGGACTTTGAGGATCAGCGTCATAAGCTGATGAACCTTGTAGCAGAGCAACTCGTCGGTGCAGGATTCAATGAGATTCTCAACAATTCACTGACAAAGGGCGCTTACTACGCAGAGCTGCAGTCTTATCCTGCCGATAAGCTTGTTTCAATTGTCAATCCACTGTCAAGTGACCTCAATGTTATGCGTCAGTCACTGTTGTTTGGTGGTCTTGAGAGCATCATGCGCAACGCAAACCGCCGCATGGCAAACCTTAAGTTCTTCGAGTTTGGTAACTGCTACCAGCACAACAACGACAAGAAGGATGACGAGAATCCTATGAAGGCATACTCAGAAGAGAGTCACCTTGGTATTTGGATTACCGGTAAGCGCATAGAAGGATCATGGATGCATGCTGATGAAGACACTTCATTCTATGAGTTGAAGGCTCACGTTGACAATATCCTTCGCCGTATAGGCATGCCACAGGGTATGCTCGTAGCAGAGAAGTCACAGAACGACATCTTCTCTACAGGCATAACACTGAAGAATCGCGGCGGCAAGGTATTCGTTGAGATGGGTATCGTTGCAAAGAAGTTGCAGAAGCAGGCAGACATTGACCGCGAGGTATATTTCGCTGACATCAACTGGACACAGGTAACAAACGCAGTAAAGAAAGCAGCAGTACACTTCAGTGAGGTACCTAAGTACCCAGCAGTAAGCCGTGACCTCGCTCTCTTGCTCGACAAGAACATCGAATTCTCACAGGTAGAGCAGGTAGCACGTCAGACAGAGAAGAAACTGTTGAAGAAGGTTGAGCTGTTTGACGTTTACGAAGGCGACAAACTCCCAGAAGGCAAGAAGTCATACGCTGTCAACTTCACACTCCAGGACATGGAAAAGACGATGAACGACAAGGCTATTGACGCCATCATGAACAAGCTCATCGCTAATCTGAAGAAAAATCTCAACTGTGAGTTACGCTAAAGAATCCAAATACAAGAAAAGAAATACATTAACAATTTAATTATAATTTTTATTTCCAATGGGAAGAGCATTTGAATATCGTAAGGCCACCAAGATGAAGCGTTGGGGCCACATGGCAAAGACATTCACACGTTTGGGCAAGCAGATTGCAATAGCAGTGCAGAGCGGCGGTCCAGAACCAGAGAACAACCCTACACTCCGTTCTATCATCGCTACATGTAAGCGTGAGAACATGCCTAAGGACAACATCGAGCGTGCTATCAAGAACGCTATGGGTAAGGA
>JAGHTW010000077.1 GCA_018065145.1 Candidatus Prevotella equi | reverse complement strand
ATCCATATTATTTCTCTGACGCGGCAGATGAGGCTGACGAAGAATCCTACTGTTGCGGTGAGACCCATGGCGGCTATTGATAATAGGAATCCGCCTTCCTGAACGCCTAACTGCATTGGGAGGAAACCGATGAGGTTGGCGAAGAGTGTGGTGAAGGCTACGATGAGTATGGAGTGAAGGAAGGTGAGTAGGTAGCCGTCGATGCCACCGCCGCAATCGATGTTGCATACTAGGAGCATGAACATCACCTCCAGACTCTGCACTATGCGTGAGACGTACTCCAATGAGAGGCTGCGGTAGAATGCCTTCTTGTCCTGCTGGTGCAGCGATGCTATCTGCTGGTCAATCTTATGCAGCGCTTCACTGTGGCTCTCTGCAAAGCGTGTTGCCCAACCCTTTAGTCCTGGTATGTGTGATATCCAACCAATAATCTTCACTACCATGCCGTTCTTGTAGCCACGATAGAAGAGATAGAAGGCTATGGAACAGAGTACGAAGATGAAACAGAGCGCGAAAGTGATGGTGCTGTTGAGTGGCAGGTCACCTATCGCGTATAATATAAGGTATAGGAAAATCGATGTAAACCAGAACCAGAAGTGCGCGAAGATGTGCATCATGGCATAGAGGATGACCGATGATGCCGCTCTGCGCTTGTCAATGTCCCTTGACAACTCCATGATGCGGTAAGGCTCGCCGCCGAGTCCGCCTACAGGAGTGGCGTAGTTCAGTGCATATCCTGTGATGGTAAGGCGGAAGACGCGCAGGAAGCTGACCTTCTCGCCCGGCTCCATGTTTGCCTTTATGATGCTATACCATGCCATGGCGTTAAGACCGTATATCGGTACCCATACGCCAAGTATGGCAAACATCCACCATCCGGCGTGACGCATGTGCTGCCACAGTTCGCTGTAACTAACATCGAACGTCAAGAGCATCACCACTACCATGGCAACGCCGAGGAAGAAGAATATGTTGTTCAGGGTTTGTTTGCTCATAGCTCTGCTGTCAGTTTCTTGCAGAAGCTCTCATGACGGTATCTGATGTACTGATAGAGAGACTCCATGCATATTACCTCGAAGAGGAAATACTCCACCGGAAGGTCGATGAGAACGAAAAGGATGAACCATGCCGTACGGAAGTTGAATGTCAGCAGTCCGTTAATCTTGATGAGAGGCAGCGACAATGCATGGAACTTCTCGCGGAACTCCGCTGGTATGTTGTCATAGGAACCATACTTCTCACGCAGCTTCGCCATCATCTTCTGGAACTGCGGTGTTGACTGTTCCTGCTTCAGGGTGTAGTCAACGTATGATTTCTGGAACATCTTGTAGATCTTTTTCTCATCTTTCGGCATGGCATCAAGTATTTCCTGCTGCTTGCGTGAGTTATCCAGCTCGCTGCCCTTCTCACCCTTGAGGAAGAAGAGGTGACACTGGATGTAGTAGTCTGCAAGACGCTGCTGGCGTCCGATGCCGTTGAAACCAGAGATGTTGCCGAGGATAAACACTATCGCGGTAGCAATGAGTACGTTTGTCTCTGTGTCGGCGATGCCGAGGAACGAGAACTCCAACTCGTGGTAGTAATAAAAGCGATATACCAGTGCGAGGTAAATAGGTACGAACCATACGAAACCGGCAGCGCCGTCAAGTATTCGTCCTATGCGAGAGGTCTTTCCCGTCATTCTTGCTAACTGACCGTCGGTGCAGTCCAGTATGTCTGCAACGATAAGGAGCAATACGGCGATGATGTTGAGCATCAGTCCTGTGCTACCCTCGTAATATGAGCTGCCGTGCGCAAAGAGAACGCAGCTGCCAGCGCCTATTATCATTGAGATAATGGTGACGGTGTTAGGGTGAGTGCCGAAGACGTTGAACGCTACTGCGCAGAGATATGCCAGCGGACGCACAACCTTTATATCCAGCCAGTCGTCAGTCTCAGAAGACTTCAGTGTGGCTTTTGCTTTTTCCAGTAATGTCATAAAATGTTATTGTCGTTCAATTTTAGCAAGTTTGCAACTTGCTTAATTCTGGGAAGTTAAAGAAGTTATAGGAAGTTAAAGAAGTTAAAAGACAATACTACTGTCGTATAAAGGTTCTTTCGCATTTGTCCTTTAACTTCTCTGCGACGAAGGAGCTAACTTCTTTTAACTCCTTTAACTTCCTTGTTTATTATTCTTTTTGTTAGAAGAGTGATGCAGGAATCTTCTGCTTAGCGTTTTCGAAGTCCTCGACGGTATCAAGCTCGCATGAGAAGAAGTCTGTCATGTCTATCACCTCGTATGAATGTCCCTGTTTGATAAGGCGTTCGAAGGCAAGTTCGTAGAATTTATTCTCCAGATGCTCAGCATTCATCATGCCGTCCAGTTCCTTATAGAGCGCAGCGGTGTATGCCTTGCCCATCTTTTCTATGCCAAGGCTCTCGCCGGCAGCATCGGCAGGGTTGCAGGTCTTGCTTATCTCCTTTATCACTCCGTTGGCATCGGTGACTACCTTCATCTCCTCTTCGCCCAGTTCGTGGCGTATGAGTGTCAGCACGTTGTCAGCCTTCTGCTCCAATACCTTCGCTACAATCTGTGGGTCATAGAGCAAGTCACTGTCAAGGAGCAGTATCTCTTCGCCCTCAGCCTCAGGACGTGCCAGCCATAGTGAGTAGATATTGTTGGTAGAGTCATAGACGTCGTTGTAGATGAACGTCACTGTTATCGTGTCTCCGTATGTCTCAGCCACGAAGTTCTCTATCATCTCGTGCAGATAACCCGTAACGATGACGAAGTCGCGTATGCCGTTTTGTATCAGCGCATCCATAGAGCGCTGCAAGAGTGAGCGCTCGCCAACCTTGAGGAGGCTCTTTGGAGTGTTCTCCGTAAGCGGACGAAGGCGTGAAGCCATTCCCGCTGCAAGTATTATCGCCTTCATAAGTGTGGTCTTTATCCGTTATAAGCCTTCTTGATAGTGTCAACGACAACCTGAATCTGCTCTTTGCGGCCGAGAGTGATGCGCAGACAGTCCTCCAGTCCCTTATCGCCCATGAACTTAATCTTGTAGTCCTGGTCAGCGAGAGCCTTCTGAAGGCGCTCCTTTATCTCTACAGGGTACTTCACAAGGATGAAGTTTGCCACGCTCTTGTAAACCTTGAAGCCAGGAAGGTCGCCAAGTTCCTTCTTGAAGAGCTGACGGTCCCATTCCATATCCTCTGCCACCTTGCGGTAGTGGTCATCACTATCAAGTGCTGCCAGTGCCACAGCCTCAGAGAATCGGTTGTAGCCAAGGTACTTGTTGCTGTAAGAAAGGAACTGATCGTGACCCTTTCCGATGAAACCGAAGCCGGTACGGAGGCCTGGGAGTCCGTAGAACTTTGACAGGGTGCGTGAGATGATGAGATTGTTATACTTGTTTACCAATGGAGCAATGTAGTCCGTGTCGGTAGTTATGAAGCTTGCGTAAGCCTCGTCAACGAGAACCATAGTGTCAGAAGGAATGTTCTCCATGATGCGACCAATCTCTTCGCTGGTAAGGCTGTTACCAGTAGGGTTGTTTGGTGAAGCGAGGAGAAGCATACGAGGGTGTACGCGGTTTGTGTATTCTATCACTTCGTCAACGTCGTATGCGAAGGTGTCGCCAGTCTCGTGGAGCGGATACATCTCGAATCTGCCACCGCACTCGCTTGCTACGCAATTGTAGTACCACCATGAGAACTCAGGTATGAGGATGGTCTTGTTGTCTCCTTCCATGAGGAAGTAGTGAATAGCGTTTTTCAGTATCTCTTCGCCACCGTAAGCCAGAAGAACCTGCTCCTCTGGTACTCCGTAAATCTCGCTGACGCGAACGCTGACAACGCTCTTTTTGCCTTGGTCGAAGATACGTGTGTAGAAGCATAGTGTCTCAGGGTCAAAGTTCTTGATTGCGTCAATCACCTTCTGTGATGGTGCGAAGTTAAATTCGTTTCTGTCTAAGTAAACCATTTTCTTTTATTTGTTATTGTTTCGTTTTCTGTTATATACGTGCGCGAATTATTAGGAATGCGCATAAGAGTGTGCAAAGTTACGAAAACATTCTTGTATGAACAAAAAGTTGTTTTGTGACAGTTGTATGCTTAACACTTCTTAACATACTAATTGAAAACTTTAACATAATTTGCTGTTTCGTGTTAAGTGTATGATGTCTTGCCGTGGCACAACAAAAGCACCGCTGTTATTGCGTTTTATTACAATAACAGCGGTGCGATTATGTTCTTTTTTCGTCTTCGTAGCGTAGCGTTTCGTCTTCGTCTTACAGCGGATATTCCTCGAAGGCGTAGAGAACGGTAGAGAGATAGCGCTCGCCAGTGTCAGGAAGCAGTGCCACGATGGTCTTTCCTTCGTTCTCTGGACGCTCGGCGAGAAGCTTTGCTGCGTATGCTGCGCAACCAGAGCTGATGCCTACCAGCAGACCTTCCTGCTGAGCAAGTTCGCGGGCTGTGCGGATAGCGTCGTCATTGTCGATGTCAAGCACCTCGTCAATGACGCTTGCGTTGTAGGTCTTAGGGATGAAACCAGCGCCTATGCCCTGTATCTTGTGAGGACCGCTTGGCTTTCCGTTGAGAACAGCAGAGGTGGCAGGCTCAGCAGCGTATATCTTTACGTTTGGATTCTGCTCCTTCAGGTATTTTCCTATGCCGCTAACAGTGCCGCCAGTGCCCACGCCAGCAACGAAAATATCTATCTTACCATCGGTCTGTGACCATATCTCAGGTCCAGTCGTAGCGTAGTGCTTTGCTGGGTTTGCTGGGTTCTCAAACTGCTGCAGTATTACCGCGCCAGGAATGCTGTCGCGCAGTTCCTCGGCTGCCTTGATAGCGCCTGCCATACCGTCCTTACCGCTGGTGAGACGTACCTCGGCACCGTATGCCTTTACGAGGTTACGACGCTCAACGGACATCGTCTCAGGCATGGTCAGGATGAGATGGTAACCCTTTACTGCGCTGACAAGGGCGAGACCGACGCCCGTATTGCCGCTCGTTGGCTCAATAATGGTAGCGCCTGGCTTGAGGATTCCCTTCGCCTCGGCGTCCTCTATCATGTTGAGGGCTACACGATCCTTTACACTGCCGCCAGGATTGAAGTATTCTACCTTGGCGATGATTGGAGTCTTAAGACCCTTAGATGCTGAAAACTTGTTCAGCTGGAGAAGTGGCGTATTGCCAACAAGTTCCGTTAGAGATTTTGCTATACTCATTGTTTAATTCCTTTCTATTTTATTTTCGTTGCAAAATTACATTATTTTTCTATAATTACCAATAAAATCCGCAACTTTGTTAATTTGTTAATTCGTAAATTTGTTAATTCGTTATGCCTCCAAAGCCTGTTCTATGTCTGCAATGATGTCCTCTATGTGCTCAACACCTATTGAAAGACGTACTGTTGCTGGAGTAATGTGCTGCTGTGCCAGCTCTTCTGGGCTCATCTGTGAGTGTGTGGTGGTGTAAGGGTGTATCACAAGTGACTTGACGTCAGCGACATTGGCAAGGAGTGAGAAGATCTTAAGCTTGTCAATGAATGCCCATGCTTCCTTTTCGCCGCCCTTTATCTCAAAGGTAAAGATGGAACCACCGCCCTGTGGGAAGTATTTCTTGTAGAGTTCGTGGTCTGGGTGCGATGGGAGAGAAGGGTGATTGACCTTGGATATCTTTGGATGATTGCTGAGATACTCAACCACTTTCAGCGCATTCTCTACGTGACGCTCTATGCGTAGTGGCAGAGTCTCGGTACCCTGAAGGAGTATCCATGCGTTGAATGGAGAGATAGTAGCACCAGTATCGCGTAGTATCACGGCACGAATACGTGTGACAAAGGCTGCTGGACCTGCTACATCGGCGAAGATAGCACCGTGGTATGATGGGTCTGGTTTCGCTATGCTTGGGTATTTGTCTGCGTTTGCCTTCCAGTCAAACTTGCCACCGTCAACGATGACACCGCCAAGGCTTGAACCGTGTCCGCCAATGAACTTCGTTGCTGAGATAACAACGATATCAGCGCCGTGCTCAAGAGGACGGATGAGGACCGGAGCGAAGGTGTTGTCTACGATGAATACTACGTTATGACGGTGTGCTACTTCTGCAACGCCCTCAAGGTTTGTAACGTCAGAGTTAGGATTGCCGAAGGTCTCGGCATATACTACCTTTGTGTTTGGCTGTATAGCCTTCTCGAGTGCATCAAGATCGTTGACCTTTACGATTGTATTACTGATGCCCTGTGTGGCGAGAGTGTGCGTGATGAGGTTGAAAGAACCGCCATAGAGATTGTCGGCTGCTACGATGTGGTCGCCTGCCTGCAGTATGTTCTGAAGAGCATACGTTACGGCTGCGGCACCACTTGCTACTGCAAGACCTGCAACACCTCCCTCAAGGGCTGCTATGCGCTCCTCGAATACACCCTGAGTGCTGTTCGTCAGACGGCCATAGATGTTACCGGCATCGCGAAGACCAAAACGATCTGCGGCATGTTGTGAATCACGGAAGACGTATGAAGTAGTCTGATAAATAGGTACTGCGCGAGAATCGGTTGCTGGATCTGCCTGTTCCTGACCTACGTGGAGTGCTAATGTTTCAATGTGAAGTTTCTGTGACATAGTTTATTCCTTTCTTTTATTTAATTGTTTTGCTTTGTTAATTTTCTGGTGCAAAGGTATAAAGTTATTAAAAATCGTGCAAGAAGAATGGAAAATTAAGAATTTATTACTAATTTTGCATCGTTAAACAGAAAATTTACACTGTAAAGGTGTTGAAAAGTGCCTTTGAAAAGAATGAGAAATATGGAAGAAGCGGTAAAACTAGACGAGAAGGATATTGAAATCCTGCGTGCATTGCAGCAGAATGCACGTCTGACAAACAAGGAACTGGCTGCGAGAGTGCATCTGTCAACAACGCCTACCTACGAGAGAGTGAAGCGATTGGAAAGGGTAGGGGTGATAAAACAATACGCAACGATACTCGATGCCGCAAAGCTTAACAAAGGATTCACGGTGTTTTGCAGTGTGAAGCTGCGACAGTTGAATACGGAACGCGCCATGGCGTTTACTGAAATGGTGAAAGGTATTCATGAAGTGACGGAGTGTTATAACATCTCTGGTAGCTTTGACTATATGCTCCGCATTCAATCTCCTGATATGAGATATTATCAGCAGTTCCTTCTTAACGTATTGGGACAGCATGATAACATAGCATCGCTTGAAAGTACCTTCGTCATGGAGGAGATAAAACACGAATATGGTGTCTCGGTGTAAAATTTTTTTGTGATAAGTGGTTATTTTAACATCAATAAGTGTGCAATAAAAAGAATATTTTTATTAACTTTGCACGCGGATGTTTCATCTGCATTAATATATATAAGGTGTAGAAGATAATCATAATTGTAATTTTGAAAAGGGAAGCTATGACAACAAAGATATTGAACCGAATGGTTATGATGGTGCTCTTGTCCGTTGCAACAATGAATGCTGCAGCACAGATGCGCCTTAATTTTGGTGATGACTCACCATTGAGAAAGATGGCTATTGCGCAGATGGCGATATCAAACCTGTATGTTGACAGCGTGGATGAGAAGAAACTGGCTGAAGACGCTATACGCGGAATGCTGGAAAAGCTGGATCCACACTCCAGTTACTCAACACCTAAGGAGGTAAAGGCTTTCAACGAACCGCTACAAGGTAACTTCGAGGGCGTGGGAGTGCAGTTTAATATGCTTGAGGATACACTCTTCGTGAGCCAGACCATTACGAACGGACCATCAGAGAAGGTGGGTATCATCGCTGGCGACCGCTTCGTGACCGTCAATGATACTACCATCGCGGGCGTGAAGATGAGTAATGAGGACATAATGAAGCGCCTGAGAGGACCGAAAGGCACAAAGGTGAAGATAGGAGTGAAGCGCCAGGGCATCAAGGAACTGGTGTATTTCACCGTCACTCGTGACAAGATACCTCTGAATACCGTCGATGCTTGGTATATGATCCGCCCAGGAATAGGCTATATCCGCATCGGTTCCTTTGGACTAACGACGCATGATGAGTTCCTGGAAGCTGTGCAAAAGATGCAGGGAAAGGGAATGAAAGACCTCATAATAGACTTGCAGGAGAACGGAGGAGGATACCTTCAGGCGGCTGCTGATGTGCTGAATGAACTGCTGGAGGAGAACGATCTCCTTGTATATACGTCAGGACGTGTCATGCCTCGACAGGAATTCCGCGCAAAGGGTAACGGACATTTCAAGAAAGGACGTATCGTTGTCATCGTAAACGAATACTCAGCGTCGGCTGCGGAGATTCTTTCTGGAGCCATACAGGACCAGGATCGCGGTGTTGTCGTGGGACGACGTACCTTCGGAAAGGGCCTGGTACAGCGACCAGTAGATCTGCCTGACGGTTCAATGATACGACTGACGGTGGCACATTACTATACGCCATCAGGACGATGCATACAGAAACCTTACGAAAAGGGAAAGAAGAAAGACTACGATAAGGACTTGCTTGAGCGCTATAACCATGGAGAATTTACGAATGCCGATAGCATTCACATGGCAGACTCGCTGAAATACGAGACACTTAAGCTGCATCGCACCGTCTATGGCGGCGGTGGCGTGATGCCAGACTTCTTCGTTCCGCTGGATACCATGCGATATACAAAGTACCATCGTGAACTGTCTGCTAAGTCAATCATCATCAATGCCAACCTGCATTATACCGAAAAGTACCGCAAGGAGCTGTTAAAGCGTTATGGTAAGGACGCAGAAAAGGGTTTTGAGGCGTATGCTAAGGACTTCATAGTGCCACAATCGCTCATGGATGAGATATACGAAGAGGGCAAAAAGCAGAAGATAGAACCAAAGGACGATGAGGAAAAAGCACGTACCGATGAGGAATTGTCAATGCAACTGAAGGCACTCATAGCACGAAACCTATGGTCTATGACCGAATATTTCCGCATCGTGAACGAGAAAAGCGATATGGTGAAGTGTGCTTTGAAGCAATTGGAATAATAATCGCAGTGATAAGAAAAAGTGTTTTATTAGGAAAAAATGCCGAAAAAACTTGATTAATGACAAATAAAGTGCACAATAAGAGTGCTTATGTGCAGTAAAAGACGCTTTTTTTGATAAAATATTTGGTCAATAAAATAAAAAAGAGTAATTTTGCACTCGAAATTGAAAACCTAAGGAATAACAATATGTTCTTCCGATGGTTGGAAATGTTTCAAAAGCAAAGATAAAACAAATCAATATTAATTAATTAAATTACACAACTATGTCTGAAATTGAATCAAAAGTAGTAGAGATTATCGTTGACAAGCTGGGCGTTGACGCAGCAGAGGTTAAGCCAGAGGCAAGCTTCACCAATGACCTTGGTGCAGACTCTCTTGACACCGTAGAGCTCATCATGGAGCTTGAGAAGGAGTTCAGCGTAACAATTCCTGACTCTGACGCAGAGAAGATCCAGACTGTAGGCGACGCTATTGCTTACATCGAGAACGCTGGTAAGTAATATCACTGCTTACGTGCGGTAAACGTATAATACAACGGGTGATGGTTGGTCGATTTTTTAGTCGCCCTACCATCACCTTTTTTTATAATTCAAATTAACAATTTAACAAATCA
>JAGHTW010000141.1 GCA_018065145.1 Candidatus Prevotella equi | reverse complement strand
ATATCCTTATACTGTGAATCCGACAATCTTACAACCACCTTTGTACCAGCTGTTGCCTTAACGTCAACGCCATCCTTCACGGTGTAGCATATAGCCGACATGTGAACGGTCTGTCCCGGACGGTAAAGCGCACGGTCGGTGAATGCCTTTACGTTCTTCACCTCGCTGGCGTTCTTGTCGTAATTGTATGTGCTGAAGACGCTAACGTCGCCCGATGCCTTGTCCGTAGCGGTCGTAGCGTATGCTGATAACCAATCATCTGCATTGCTTATGATGCACTCGCCATTCTTATCGGTAACGTATTCCGTCCATTTTTTGCTACGATCCTTACGCACATGCACTACTGCCTCAGGCTGAGGCTGTCCCGTCGTGGCACTTACCACCGCCACTCTCAGCCTGTCGTTAGGCAGTTTCAGGGACACGATGCGCAGGTCTGACACACGCAGAATCTGCCTGTCGGTCCTCATCTTCTCAAAAGACGCAGCACTATTGCCCGCAGTTGGTGTTGTCTCTATCATGTAAACACCTACCGGCAACTCGCTTACGAAGACGGAATCATAGAACTCTTCGTAGTCAGCATATTTGCCATCGCTGTTCAGTCGGTAAAAGAACGCCTTGGTGTTCTGCGTGTCCATCAGCCGCTTCAGCTTGTTATAGTTAGCATTGTTGTATAGATCCCCGAACTGATACATACCATCACACTTCATCGGTGTTATGGTAATGCGTATGGATTGTACGTTCCTTGTATTGCTAAGATACAGCTTCAGCTCCTTGCCTGGCAGCATATCTTTATTGTTCAGCGTGGCATTCATATGCGGCATAATCATATCGTTGCGCATGTTCTGCAACTGTGCCGCAGCGTTTGACGTAGGCCAGCGGCGTAATGCCTCATTGATCCAGTCGTATCTGTCCTTGGTTTTTAGCGAATACTGCCTACTCATAAGCTCTGCTTTCACATGGGCTATCTCGCCACACTCGCTCAAATCCTGATAGATAGCGATGAGGCTGTCAGCGCGCTGAATGCCTTCCTGTTTCTGTGCCGATGTGTTTCCACCGTGAATAGATGGTACAATCATCTTTGACGCCATGATACATGCCGCTTGCCTGTTTCCGACAGAGGAGTAATAGCGCTCCATGAGGTCGTAATACTGCATCTCCATGCAGAGCAAAGAGAATAGGTCGTGGTTGAAGATGCGGCTGTCCTCGCCCTTCTGCACCATCGGAATGTACTGCAGTGAGGCATCCTTCTGGGTGAAGAGCGGCAGGAGGTCCTTGTCGTTCGCTATAGAGTCAAGCACCGCCCTTACCTTTTCCGGCTCGTAACCCTCCGGTTTGTCCGAGAGGTAGTAGTTGTAACTTGCTATTACCGTGCGGCAGACGAGGGCTGCGATGGCATCGCTCTGCGTCTTTTTTGAACGTGATGTAAGGCCGGCAATAGGCAGACGACGGTTCTTCTCCCATAGTATCAGGCGCGCTTGCTGTGCCTTTGCAGAGTCAGGTGACAGCTCATTGCACATGCCTATGTCGCATGTCATGGCGGCAAGGTAGTGGCCGTACCGTGCTTCCTTCTTCGCCTTCGCCTCTATCTTACGCAGCGCCGTGATTGCAGACTTCGGAAGGTCGTTGTCCTTGGCAGCGTTATACTGCTTCCAAAGGGCATCAAACGTCTGTGCTGATACTGTGGATAGCGTCAGGAAACAGAAGAATAATATGGAGAGAAAGCGTAGTATCATAACATCTTAACAAAAATCATATAACATGTAAGGCAAAACCATATAACATCTTAACAAAAATCATATAACAAGCAAGATGTGTTGTATTGGAACGTCCAGATTAATAACATGTGAAGCTTTGTTCGCGCAGTTCCCCCCTCCTTAGGAGGGGCTGGGGGAGGTTAATGTGTCTGCACGCGCTGTGTCTTTGCCTGCTCCGCGTTGCGGCGGTTTGTTACTGTCACTACAGACTGCGCAAGCGCGATGAATGCCTGTCCGGTTGGGGAGGCAACATCGAGTGCTGCCGGTGTGCCTGCATCGCCATTGTCGCAGATGCTCTGCACAAGTGGTATCTGGGCGAGGAGCGGTACGTTCATCTCTTCTGCGAGATTCTTGCAACCCTCCTTTCCGAAGATGAAGTACTTCTCGTCTGGGTGCTCTGCAGGAGTGAACCATGCCATGTTCTCTATGAGTCCGAGGATTGGCACGTTGACCTTGTCATTGGTGTACATATCGATGCCCTTGCGAGCGTCTGCCAGTGCCACCTGCTGAGGGGTGGATACTATCACTGCACCCGTTATGGAGAGAGTCTGGAGCAGGGAGAGGTGAATGTCGCTCGTGCCAGGAGGAGTGTCGAGGATAAGGAAGTCTAATGCCCCCCAGTCCGCATCGGCAATGAGCTGCTTCAGTGCGCTGCATGCCATGCCACCGCGCCAAAGCGTTGCGGTGTCTTTGTTTACGAAGAAACCGATGGACAACAGCTTCACTCCATACTGCTCCACTGGTACTATCAACTGACGTCCCTCTTTCTCAACGGCATAAGGACGAACGTCCTCCACCTGGAACATCTTTGGCATTGATGGTCCGAAGATGTCGGTGTCGAGCAGTCCTACGCTGTAACCCAGTCGCGCCAAGGATATAGCGAGATTGGCTGATACGGTGCTTTTGCCTACGCCACCCTTGCCGCTGCTTACCGCGATGATGTTCTTCACCTCTGGCAGAAGCTTGTCATCCTCAGGGCGTGGAGCCGATTTGAATTCCGTCTTTATCGTTACGTTCACCTCAGGAGAGATGTGATAGTGTATGGCAGCCTCAGCAGCCTTGACTGTTGACTTGAGGAAAGGATCCGTTTCGCGTGGGAAAAGGAGTATAACCTCAACGTTCATGCCGTCAATCTTTGGCTGATCAGCGAGCATCTCGCTCTCTATGAGGTTCTTCTTTGTGCCGGCATACGTTACTGTTGCCAGCGCATCGGTTATGAGTTTTGGATATAGTGTCATTATGATTTGAAAATTATGAATTACGCATTAAAAAATTATGCATTATGAATTATGCATTAACCTTGATTTGTCTAACATACACCCAAAGCATGACGTACGCCATGATGGCTGCTATGGCATCGGAGGCAGGCAAGGAAATCCATACGCCTTCGAGTCCCCAGAACTTTGGGAAGATATAAATCATAGGAATCAGGATAAGTAGTTGTCTTGAGAGACTGAGGAAGATACTTATCTTCGCCTTGCCGATGGACTGGAAGAAGTTTGTTATTACCATCTGTGCACCGATGATGAGGAAGAACATCATGTTATATCTCAGCGCCACGATGCCTTGCTCTATCATCGTAGGGTCTGTTGTGAACAACCTCATGCACTGTCTTGGTAGGAACATCGCGATGAAGAAGCCTACGGCGCAGACGGCGGTGCCTGAGATACTTGCCAACTTCAACACCTCCAGCATACGGTTGTAGTTCTGTGCACCGTAGTTGTAGCCCGCTATCGGTTGCATGCCCTGACAAACGCCCAGCGTCACCATGACGAAGACGAAGGCAACGCGGTTGGATATGCCGTAGGCACCAACGGTAATGTCGTCGCCGTACAGCAAGAGACTGTTGTTGATGAACAGCACCACGAGACAACCGCAGGCGTTCATGCAGAATGGCGAGATGCCAATGCTAACGATGTTGCGTACTATCGGCGCCTCAATGCGGAACTTGTCGTACTCAAAATGCAGCAACTCCTCCTTCTTGCTGAACAGATACCACTGCCAACAGAGTGCGGTGAACTGCGAAAGCACCGTGGCGTATGCTGCGCCAGCAATGCCAAGGTTGAGGGCGTATATGAATATCGGGTCGAGGATGGCATTGAGCACCACCGTGAATACTGTGGTGTACATGGCAAACTTCGGTTTTCCGGCGGAGCGCAGCACGGCGTTGAGGCCGAAGTACAGGTGTGTAAAGGCGTTGCCCAATAGTATTATCACCATATACTCACGGGCGTACGGCAGCGTCTGGTCACTGGCGCCGAAGAATCGCAGTATAGGGTCGAGGAACAATAGGCATAGTCCGCCGAAGATGATGCCCACGACAATGTTCAGCATCACGTTATTGCCCAGAATCCTGTTTGCTATCTCGTAGTCCCTCTGCCCTAACTTCACGCTTAGGAAGGTAGAGGAACCGATGCCTATCGCTGCTCCAAAGGCAGCGGAGAGGTTCATGAAAGGGAATGTCACTGCAAGTCCGCTGATAGCCATCGGACCAACGCCCTGACCGATGAAGATGCTGTCAATCATATTGTACAACGACGACGCCACCATCGCTATGATGGCTGGCATGGCATATTGCACAAGCAATGCTCCAACAGGTTTGGTGCCTAATTCCAATGCGGCTTTTTTGTTGCTCATATTTATTATTTGTGTCTTTGATTCTTTATATATAATGTGCAAAGTTACGATTTTTTTTGCAAAATCACAACACTTTGCCATAAAAACTACGGACGAGAAATTACGAAAATGTAATATCTCGTCCGTTATTGTATTATGCTGTTTTGACAAAATGAAAGCAAAAGCATGATTTTAGTTGCAATGTGCTATTTTGAAAAGTGTCGTCTTTAGAACCAAAATAGAAGAATAGCAGGGGTGTTTTGTTGCTTTGGATGACCGTTTTTATGCTTCCAATTGACATTTTTATACCCTTATACAGTAATCGTGCAACGATTACTCGGTAATAGTTATACGATTACCTTGTAAAAGTTGCACGATTACCGTGTAAAAGTTATGCTTTTACAGCCTTAAAGTTATGCTTTTAAGTGCGAAAGTGGCACTTTTGTACCCTTGGAGTGTAACTTCAATTGTTCATTTCGAGCTTATTTTTAAGCTCGGTATTCGCAACCCTCTGTCTAACAGTTGCTTACGCAAAACGCCCGAGAATCGCGTATTTGAAGCCGAAATTACAGTTGCTGATTTTTATCGCAAAATAGCGTCATTAGGAAAAAACAAAGTGTAAGCAAATACGCTTTACAAATGACAAAATGACAATTATCAGAACTTTTTTCCGAAGATGATACTGATGAATGTAAGCCACAGTATGCGGATGTCGAACCAGAACGAGCGATGCTCGAGGTAATAGAGGTCGTAGTTTAGGCGACGCAACATCTTTTCCATCGTGTCCGTATAGCCGTTGTAGAGCGTTGCGTACGACGTCACGCCAGGACGAATCTGATAAAGGAACGAATAACGGGGATCATGCTCCATTATCTGATCAATGAAGAACTTACGCTCCGGACGATAACCAATGAATGCCATGTCGCCACAGAATACATTCCACAGTTGCGGAAGTTCATCAAGATGGTGCGCACGTAGGTATTTACCAACTTTGGTGAGGCGTGGATCATCATCGCCACCTGCATGTGACAGTGCAGGACCAAACTTCTCTGCATCAAGACGCATAGAACGGAACTTGTAGATATAGAATGGTCTGCCAAAGCGTCCTAAACGTTCCTGCGCATATATTGCAGGACCACCATCGTCAAGCTTTATGAGAATGTAACTAAGCAAGAAGAGTGGTGATGTCAATATGAGCATACCACCTGACGATAATAAGTCAAACAAGCGTTTGGTGTTACGCTCAAAGCTATTCATGCCGTCAGGTATAAAGTCCAACTCCTTACCGAGGATGACCTCCTTTGGCAATCCCATAGTACCGAAGTTCTTCTGTTTTCTTTGGATAACCTCCACAGGTATGTTTGCTTCCCATGCTTCTCTACCATATTCCATTTGCCATGCCTCAAGATTCTTGCGCTGCTCGTACTTGCGAATAGCAAAACTGATGAAGAACTGCATCATTGCCCAAAGTACAATATCTATGGTGGCAAGGAGTGTCAGAGGCACCTTGTTTATAACTCCGTAGGTGTTAATTGTTGCAAAGAATGCGAGTATGCAGAAGATAACGATAGGTGTTACGTTGTGGTTTATGCCAGTGCGCACCAGACGATGCTGCATAAGGTTGCGGTCAGGTGTAAGTAATGCTCTTCCTTCTCGCACTCTGTTGCGCAGCATTCGTATGACATCAAGCATTGGCACCATCATGATGCCGAAGACAATCATTATCATTCCATCAGGCATTCTGGCACCACTCTGCTGAATCAAAGAAAGTGTGAGATAGGAAAGGATGTATCCAATGGTATAGGAACCCGCATTTCCCACCAATGTCTTCTTCCAACTCTTGAAGAAACGTTTCAAGATGGAATAAGACACCGAAATACCAAGAATAACAGACGATACTAATGCTCCAAGAATAAATTCGTAGCGTATGCAGAATCCAAGGAAGATAAATGAAATAATAGCTGTGATGCCGATACCGAGTCCGTCAATATCATCAAGTATGGCAATAGCCTCAGTGATATACATCACCATGATGACTGTAAGAGGCATACCTATCCATACCGGCAGTTCGTAAATACCAAAAAGTCCTTGCATATCAAGTACCCACAGCCTTGACACAGGAAAAAGTATCGCCGTAGCCAGCAAGGCAAGGAACTTCGCCTTCAAGCCAGTGCCATGTACATCATTCTTCAAACCAACGATATACAATAGGGCACAACCCGCTATCACCTGCATGATACGTAGTCCTGACATCTCCACGTTATTGGCGCTGAGATCATCGTATCCCAACCACTTTGGCAGTCCCAAAGCAGGGCAAAGAGACATAAGCAAGATAGGGAAAATGGCCAATCCACCAATCTCAATAACTGTCCTATTACGGTTGTCGTCGTTTATCTCATTGATATCACGAAAGAACATACCGCTGGTACTAAACAATTTCATCCTTGTCAGTATCAAGAATGAAACGATGAAACCTATCAAGAATGGTGCTATATTTACAAAATGTATATCTGTCATTATGTTATTACTAATATGTTTTTAACTTCTCTTTGTATTCATTAGTAATAACGCAAAAGTATGAATATTATTGTAAAAAAAATCTAATTGATGGATTTTATGACCTCGCCTTAAGCAATCCTTTGACTGCATAGAAGCAAAAACAATAAACAGAATAAGGCAGGGAAAGTTTCTCAATCTTACGGTATATATGCCAATCCCACAAGCATACCTTTAGTTTATTTCTTGAGACAGAGTTGTTGGTAAGACGATAAACGGCATGAACTTTATTAGTGTTGACAGCATAACCTCCATCACGAAGAATGTGAAGCCAATATACATAGTCCTCATGTCCTACAGGTTCAAGAAAATGCTTGCCAGCTTTCTTTGTGTCATAGATACCCGTAAGGTTTCCTATCACATTGCCTTTTAGCAATCTTGAATAGTCAATCATCTTTGGAGACTTTATTACATTTGAACGCAATGTTCCGTCATTCTCCATCTTCTTGTAATAGGAGAACACTACCTTTGTTTCTTCATCCTCAAATAATGGCAGCTGTTCTTCCAGCTTCTCTGGCAACCACACATCGTCGCTGTCAAGGAATGCGATATATCTTCCCTTGGCATTTTCTATCGCAATATTACGTGGCAAAGTAGGACTGCCAGAAGGTTTATCAGTATGCAACAGTTTTATACGTTCATCCTCCTTGGCAAGTCGATCCACGATAGTCGCAGAAGTGTCCGTTGAACAGTCATTCACAACTATCAGTTCCCAATTCTGAAAGGTCTGGGACATGACAGAGCGAACAGCCTGTTCTACAAACTTCTCCGCATTATACAGCGGCATTATGATGGAAACAATGGGTTGCTGCATTCTTTAATTATTTCTTTGGTTTCAAAGGTCTTGCGAGGAGCAGTCTGTAATAGAGTGAAGGCATATAGACAGCCAGTGTCCTGGCAAACAGCAGTATGAGATATTTTTCCTTGTAATAGCGTTTCATGAAGAGCAATTTGTCAGACGTAGCTCTCAGCGGATGACTGAAAAATGCCTTTCGCTCGCTAAGGTTCATCTTCATTACTTTCTCGCCTTCATCGGAGACATTGCCATGGTCATTGTCGCAGATGGCACATGCCACAGGTGTGATATAGACAGGCAGTCCTGCCTTGCAAGCCTTGATGCCGTACGCCCAGTCTGCGCAACTATGAATGAAGCCGTCATCGAACATTCCGATAGTACTCACCACATTGCTAGCGACGAGTACGAGATTGGCATTGGTTCGGTAGCATGGTTCCGGTTTTCCCGTAGGATGCATAATTAGGGACTTGCCTATCAACGGACGGGTATAATACTCCGCTCCATAGGTGATGGTCTTTCCATCAGGACTCTGGCAGACACCAGAGACGATGCCCTCCATGCCATGCATCTTCTGAAGCTGTTTCTGCGTGTCCATGAGTATTCCGAGAGCCTCCGGCATACACTGTGTGTCGTCATTGAGAAGAATGTAAAAGTGCCATCGTGCATACTCTTCCATCGCCGCCTTCCATGCCTTGCGCATACCACCAGCCCAATAGAGCGATCCATCCCCCTTCACGATATTTATTTCTTCGCCGGGGAACGTCGCAAGCACCGTCTCTGCAGTACCGTCAGTGCAACCGTCATCTGTCAGGAAAAGCGTCAGGGCAAGTTCCTCTTCCTTATGGGCATTGTTATAATTGTCCCTTGAAAGGTATAGTGCCTTGAGCGATTCCACCGTCAGCCTGCAACGGTTGAAGCATGTGATAATGACTGCTATATTGTATGTCTTCTTCATTATTTCTCGTACCTTCTGTAAGTTATTCTATAATAGAGTCCTGGTGCATAGACCACCATGTTGCGGAAGAACCAGACGAATGGATAACGCCATGGCATGATGCGCCGGATCATGGTGAGGTAGTCCTTGTTTGAGTGCAGCGGATGGTTGAAATATGCCTTACGCTCCTTCAGTGTCATCTTGACAATCTTCTCGCGGTCGTCAGCCTTTGTCCAGTGGTCGAAGTCGCAGTATCCGCAGATTTCCGAGGTTACATAAACAGGGAATCCTGCCCGCCTTGCCATAACGGAATAGTCAGAGTCTGCGCAACTGTGTGTGTAGGGGTAGAAGAAACCAATTCTTTCAAACAAGCTCTTAGGTACCAGCAGTATGTTAGCATTAGTCATGTCGCACTTCTGTGGCTTGCCTGTCGGTTCCAGTCTCTGCAGCTTTGCAGTGAACTTCGTCAGGAGTATCTCTCCACCGTATGTTACCTCATCGTGATTCTCCTTCGATGCAATAATGCCGGAAACAAGAGCTTCCTTACCATGGTGCTCCATAGAATACTTCTGGGTATCAAACAAGTCAACGAAGCATTCCTTTTTCATATTGGTGTCATCGTTAAGTAAAAGGAAATAATTCCATTTGCCTGCTTCTGCAGCAATCTTCCACGACATATTCATTCCACGAGCCCAAAACAAGTCACCTTCGCTTCTGGTTATATGAATATCCTTGTCGGGGAAGGCAGATGTCACCGCCTCTGCTGTTCCATCCGTACATCTATCATCTGTTATATACACAGAAATCTGCAATGGTTCCTTTGCAATGGAATTGTAATAGTCCATTGACGCAAACAAATGCTGTAGCGAGAAAATGGTCTTCTCTCTACGATTGAAACAGGTTAATATAGTGGCTATGTTTATCATTCCGTTTATTTCGTTTAGCTACCTCGAAAAACACCTTGAACGTGAGTGTTCTGTTTTTTTAGAAGCAATTGTAATATACAAAGTTACTACAAATTATCCATATTACGTATTTCGTATTGTTCCTTTTAAGTTATATTAACAGTTTTGTACTCCTTCGAAATTACACAGCGTCCATCCTTTTGCTCTGCCATCGCCTCGTAGTTAAATGAAAAGAGTAAATCCTTTATACTCTACAAAGGTTGAACCCGAGTAACTATGGTGCTGAAGAATCTGCAGAATCAGGGCTTAAGATAAATCTCCCCATCGCAGTCGTTATTATTGTGGGTGTTTCCTTTGCAGAAATAGGGGGATTTGTTGTTTTTGTCATTAGCCCTTCCGTAAGGACTAAATTGTATGCTGTAGCTGGTAGGTGTGTTGCGCACGGTATTTCCTATGACGTGGCAGTTGTTAGCTCCGTCATCGCAGTAGATACCTCTGTAGTCGCATATTCCAATATAGTCATGAATGTAGTTGTTGCGTATTATCGTGTTGTCGTTTTGTGTGGCTACGTATATTGCGCCACTATCCATGAGTGTCGATGCGCTGACGTGACTCAGAGTGTTGGCGTAATACATCTCGTTATCTTCTATGACGCCTCGACATGGATATGTCATTTCTTCTGTGAAGTGTACTCCGCTGTTGACGGCAGTATATCCGAAGTCTTCAAACACGTTGCCCTTCACCCAATAGTCGGTGCCGCATGTCTGGATGACGGGAATGTTGGTCATGCCAGTACCGCATCTGCGGAAGGTATTGTCGCTGACGATGGTGTTGCTGCAGTTGTTGCACGACTTCAATATACCAGAGGCGCAGTCCTCAACCTCGTTATTGCTGAACGTGACATCATCGGTGGCTGTAATGTAAACGGCGTAGCTCTTCAGGTGGCGGAAGGTATTGTTCGATATGTGAAGGCCATCCTCCATAGTAGTGTTGCGGCAGTTTATCAAGGCACTTTCATGATAGTTTTTTGCGTTGCCCGTGAATGTGATGTTCTCAACGGTGATAGCCCTGAACTCGCAATCGTCAATAGACAGGAATGTGCTGTATCTGCACTCCAGGATGCGTTGACTTTCAGTTGATACGTAGCCGTCGGCTATGGTATTGGGTGAATCGATGCTGTTGCATAGTCGAAAACGTGGTGTGCATCTCTCTTTCTTTACTAAGCTTAAATATCCATTGTCAAGATTTACGTTGTAACATTTGAAATGGCTATTGAAAGCGAGGTCGCTGCAAGTGAAGTATATGCCTGTTTCCGTTATTCTTTCAACCTTGTAAATGCTGCTTGTGTACCACATCGTGATAAGAACGTATGTATATTTACACATGTCTGAAGTCTGTGGTTGCAATCCCTTGAATGGTATAAAACACTGTTTTGAATCCCTGTTGAGGATTTGTATTGTGTCACTTGCAGTGCGTGTGTCGCTCCACAGTGATAGTTCCTGGTTTTTGTTGTTGAGGAAGGTATTCTGATGGTTGTAGCCAAACTTATATGTGTCGCCTTTAGTGTATGACATTCCGCCGGATCTGATGATGGTACCTTCGGTGCCATGTATTGATATCCTTGTGTCGGGATATCGCAATCCTTTCAGCGATACGTGATTTTCGTTGAAGCAGAATTGCTTTCCGGCAATAGAGATGTCAATCTCTGTCTCTCCGCTTTTCAACTGCTGAGTGAGCAACAGTGGTATGGAGTCGAATGTGCTTTGCGTATCAATGTTGATGATATGCTTGGCAGACACGATGCTTGGCAGCAG
>JAGHTW010000073.1 GCA_018065145.1 Candidatus Prevotella equi | reverse complement strand
TGAAGGTGTTTTATGAAAACAATTCTCTGCGTTTTCAACCTGAAGACGGTATCAGCTTGAAGAAACTTGATAAAGGCTGCTTGATATTCAATACCTGTAAGGAAGAAGGATATAAAGTTGCTGTTGTTGATAACACGAATTCTGGTAACGATGCCCATTACTGGATTGATAACTTCCTTCATGTAGTCAACTGCAACGATGACTATCACAATACCCTCCAGTTGAATGATATGTGTACTGGGTTCCTGCGTCAAATGCAGAAGAATGAAAGTGCACAGGAATGCGCGAAGGCTGCAAAGAACATGACTTCATTGTTGTCATCGGGAGAGTCTATGACTGCCGAGCAATTGGAGAATGCGCTTGCACCGACGGAAGATTTGAAACAACAGTTCGCTGAATACAAACATCTGTATGAAGAGCAACATGGTGCACTTCCCTCTGCATTTACTCCTGTTTCATCCGCCATCAAACGCAAGCCTGTAAACAGAATGAACTCATTCAAGGCTGGCAGTGATTTCGAGATTAAGATTCTCAATCCTAATGCTGAGATTTTAAGTGGCTATGATGAAGAGCGCGGCATGAAGTATTATAAGTTATTCTATAGCGAATAGAGGTACAGTATGAGAAATAGAGTTTATTACGGAGAATACTCGCTTGCATATTGGATAGAATTGATTCTGGCAAAGAAGATTACGCTTCCAAAATACCAACGATATTTTGTTTGGGAAGAGAATCGGATGATCCGTTTGATTGACAGTTTGAAGCATGATCGGTTTATTCCGCCTGTGACTATTGGTGCTTTCAAGAAGGATGACGAAAAATTCAACTACATCATAGATGGTCAGCAGCGTCTGACTTCTATTTTCTTGGCATATCTTGGTATTTTCCCAAATAAGGAGGGATTCAAAGCTCATTTGGCAGCGTTAGCCAATGGCGACGAACAACCATTGGAAGATGGAGAAGATCCATTTGATAACGTGCTTGAGTGGAACTTTGAGAAACTTACAGAAAAGGGAAAGACAAAGGGTGATATTCTGGGGCAATGTGAGGAGGCAAACTACAAACGCATCAATCTTGGCTTGGATGCGGATTTCTTCAAGAATAAGTTCCTGGGATTCTCGTACATAGTGCCAGCAGTAAATAATGCTGGCGATCAACAGAAATATTACACAAAGGTATTCCGAGAAATCAATGTTCAGGGCGTTAAACTGCAGGAGGTTGAAAGTCGCCGGGCAATGTATTTCTTGAGTGATAATCTCGACAACCTGTTTGAGCCTGCGTTTGCATCAAATTATGGAGTGGAACTGGTTGCTGCACCTAAGCAGCAGATGGACTTCGTGCGCTATCTCTGTTTTATGTGTGCTTACAAGAAACATCAGAATGTGAATAAGGTGGCAAGAGGATATAGCTATTATGTGGAGAAGTACATTGAGAAATACATTCATTCGATTGTGGATGAAGAGGAGGATGCTGAATTGATAGGAATGTTTGGTAAGTTCACGGATTACTTTGCTGATGGCAATTATTCTCCTGATATGGAAAGATTGTCACAAACTCTTGATGCTCTTGATTTGCCTAAGTCTTTCCCTTCCATTATCAATATGGATACTTATTTTTTCGGCTTAATTTATCATGTGCTGCTTAAGCACAAATCCATAGCGGTTGATAGGAAAGATGAACTTAAAACAGCTGTGGAGGACGCTATTACGGAGCTGAAGGCAACAGGTAACCATGCTCATGCTCCTGCTCAGTTTCAGTATATGAGAGCTCGAATATTGAAGTCTGTAGAAATATATGAACAATTCGTAGAACCATGAGGAAGCATCATGATTTTATTCTGACTCCTGTCAGTACAATACTTGAAGAAGTTGAAACCGCGGTTAATGGTGTCGTAGAGGGTATGGACAGTTATCCTCTTTTTGATTACATCATGCAATCTGCCTTTCTTAAGATGACGGGATTTCAGGAACAGAAGATGAAATGTATATGTTGGGAAGTTGCTACAGATGATTATAAGTATCGGTACGAACGTTTCAAGCAGTCTCCGTTGGGTGAGGGTTCAAGCTACAAGGACAAGAAGATAGTGGTGGATGATCTGCTAAAAGCAATCAGACGTTACGAATCGGGATTTGATAATTTGTCTTCTACAGACCTTACAGGAATTTTTTCTGAAACGAGGCAATCACTCATACAAGTTCAGAAAAGTTTTGCAGATAAGGGTTGGGCAATGAAAACATATTATGACTATGAGCTGCTGACAGAGAATTGGAATAAAGATTGCCTTGTGTTCAGCAAGTCGGGGCGTTTGGATGAGGTACTCAATCATTGTGAGAATTGTGGGCGAAAAGGTGCCGCAGCATCGCATACCAGTTGTAAGATTGGCAAACTGAGAGAAATCTTTGACCGAGCAATAGAGCATAGGAACCGATGTGCGCACAACACTCTTTCTTACCAAAGAAATCTACCTTCATTGGATACCATGGAAAACGAGCAATATGTTTTTGATAACTATTTCCTGCGTTTTGCCATGATTATGATCTTTGACGGTATTTACATGAAACTCTATAAAAAGTACACAGAAGTAGCAGATGCTTCTTTTGAGTTGTGATAAGTCAAAATTTCTCACCTTTGCAAGTTTTTCTGCATAAAAATGCAAAAAACAATACTGTTTTGCTATCTTTAGATGCTTTATGGAGTCTGAAAATGTTAAAAAATAGTCCGTTGGGTGAAAATAACTAACAAAAAATGTACTTGTTTGAAAGAAAATGAGTAACTTTGCACCTCAAAAACGTAAAGAATATATAATGAATAAGAGAATCTATGATTAGGCAATTATTTATGTGGTTTCTGGCTAATGCTATTCTACCTATCTTAGTGCCAGTAATCTGTCTATGCGTTGCATCCTGGCTGTATGATGGTAGCTTCCCTTTCGTGGAGGATTTTATTGCCTTACTTGAAAAGGGGTTCTACATATTCTCCGCCTTAGCTTTGATTTTTAGTCTGTTCGAGGAGAGTGAGAAATTTAGGCTATGCGCAAACGCTTATGAAGGGATGATAATAGCAGGAGCCATATTGGTTACGTGCATAATGTTTTACCTGATTGAAACCAAGGACGATCAATATATTAAGACCCACGTTGGTCAGTTCTTGATAATATGGTTTGCCTCTGCTTTTTATGCTGGATACTTAAAATACAAATTATTAAAGTTCAATAAATCAACTAAATCATGAATTTCGATACACTAAACATCCTAACCATAATCTCCTGTATCCTCATTGTCTATACTGTTTTTATGATGTTTCGAGACAAGAGAGTGACTAAGTTAAAGGTTGATATGACTTCTCAAAAAGTTGAAGAAGCATTGTCCGACTACGATAAGGTCGTCAAGCGTACAGCTGGCATAGAAAGAGAGCGTCAAAAGAACACAGGACAGCATCATGACGACGAGACATTTTACTTAAACAGGGCAGAAGTTATTAGATCTAAGACTAATTTCTTTTCCTTTGTTAATGGCAATTAATTTATAGTATGCAGAAATTAGAAACACCAGAGGAGGATATCCGTAAAAGATATGAGACTTTCTTGAATCTCTATGAGAATCAATTCAAGGAAGGTCTTGATGAAAAATACAGGAGCGCAATATACTTGTCTAAGGAACTTCTGCATTGTGCTGTAAAGGCTTATTTTGATGACATAGCTAAGTATAAAGCTTATGCTGGGTCAGATTTTGCAGACCGACACAAGCAGGCGGCATACTCTATCAAATGGTTGTCTCGTTTCAAACCGATACAGTTGATGCCGGATGCTGTGCCAGACACCGTTCTTCTTACCATCAATGAAGCTTTTTCTTTATACGCAGGGCTTATATTTTTAGAACCTACCGTTATCAAGGGGATAAGCCAAAAGTTTTATAAACATCTAATCTATACGATAACCTACCGCAATCTTTCAGGTAAGGGGTTGGCAACGTTAATGTACTTGCTCGAATGTGGTGTGAAGAATGGTGGTACAATATAGTTGGAAAATCGTTAAAAACTAAAGGATTGGACTGTACTTTAATCCTTTACATACTAAGCCACCAATTATTA
>JAGHTW010000084.1 GCA_018065145.1 Candidatus Prevotella equi | reverse complement strand
AATTATTCTATTTGGTTTTAATGGTAATTAACTATATGAACATTAACCGAACAAAAAGGATTGGATATAACAAAAAAGAGCCTCGCAGGTTGTGCGAGGCTCGTTTTTGTGTGATTATGTGTTTGTCGGTTTTTATTTTCCTGTGATGCTGATGAGCTCTACGGTGAAGATGAGGGTAGAGAATGCTGGGATTTGTCCTGAAGGACGTCCGCCGTAACCTAACTCCTGTGGGATGTAGAACTCAAACTTTGAACCTACAGGCATGAGCTGCAGACCTTCTGTCCATCCCTTGATGACCTGGTTTGCCTTGAACTTTGTTGTCTGTGGGTTGCGCTTGTAGCTTGAATCGAAGATGGTGCCGTCGATGAGCTTGCCTTCGTACTTCACTTCTACCTCGTCGGTAGCTGTTGGCTTCTCGCCGTTGCCCATTGTTACAACCTTATACTGCAGTCCTGATGCTGTTGTCTGTACGCCTTCTTTCTTTGCGTTCTCCTCGAGCCATGCTTTTCCTGCTGCTACAGCCTGTGCATCCTTCATCTCCTTTGCTGCTTCCATGTGCTTCTGGAAGAAATCTGTAGCCTGTGACATCTTGAAACTTGTGGTGTCGTTCTTCAGTGCGGCGATGAAGCCTGCGTAGAAAATGTCTGCGACAAGTGAGTCTGGAGTTCCTTTCAGTTCCTCGCCCATGCCAGGAAGCATACGCTCGCGGATGAGGTTGGATATCTGACCGCCAGCCTGATATGCAGCGTAGCGTGGGTCATTGCCCTTTTCCTTTGCGTCCTTGAGACCCTGAATGAAGTCTGCCATGTATGTGGTGTCAACCTTAAACTGCTGCTGCAGGTAAGGGATAAGACCCTGTGTGTTGGAATATCCTGCTGCGTAGCTGAGCGAGTCGCTGCTGCTCTTGAGCTCAACGGCTGTTGCTGTCTCTACGTTTTTCTCTGCCTTAGGCGCCTTCTTCGCTGATACTGTAGCGAAGGTTGCGCTTGCCATGATGACAAGCGCAACTGTTATTATCTTTGATACCTTCATGTTCTCTTTACTTTACCTCAATGAGTTCGATGGTGAATACGAGTGTAGAGAATGGCTTGATAGCCTGTCCCTGTGCGCGCTCGCCGTAAGCGAGGTCAGCAGGAATGCATACCTCCCACTTAGAACCTGCAGGCATGTGTGTGAGAGCCTCTGTCCAACCCTTGATAACCTGGTTAGCACGCATCTCTACTGGTTCGCCGCGCTTGTAGCTTGAGTCGAATACCTGACCGTCGATGGTCTTTCCCTCGTAGTGTACGAGAACCTTTGAAGTGTCAGCAGGAACGGTGCCTGAACCAGCCTGGAGAACCTTGTACTGAACGCCGCTTGGGAGTGTCTGTACGCCTTCCTTCTTTGCGTTGTCAGCAAGGAACTTCTCGTTCTGCTTCTTGTACTCGCCGAACTGCTTCTCCATGTTTGCGCGCTTGATGGCAGACATCTTTGTCTCTGCTGTCTGGCGTGCCTCTTCGAGTGTCATGATCTGCTTCTTGCCTGTTGTGCCGGCAATGAAACCTGCGAGGAGGTTCTTTACTGATACAGACTGTGTAGAGTCCTCGCCGAATACTTCGTAGTTGAGGCCCTTAACCATCTGTCCGCCTATCTGCTGACCAATCTGGATGCCTGCATAGTAAGCAGCCTTCTTCTTGTCGTCGCCAGCTGTAGCGCCTTCGTTGAGACCCTTGATGAACTCGTCGATGTATGCGGTGTCAACGCCAACCTGTTGTACGAGATAGTCCTTGAGGCCATCAGACTGTGCCATACCGATAGCGTATGACAGAGTGTCGATGTCGTTTTTAAGGTTTGCACTTGGTGTTCCGTTGCCGCAAGATGTGAATGCAGCTGCTGCAATAGCAACGAGGGCTGCAAAAGTGAATTTCTTCATTGTGATATTTTTTATTGTCTTTTTATTATTTATGAACTCTTCATTCTAAATTATGCATTATGAATTATGCATTATTATTACTGCACCTCGATAAGCTCTACGTCGAAGATGAGCGCTGCGTATGGAGGTATAGCGCCTGCTGCGCCAGCTTCGCCATAAGCAAGGTTGTAAGGTATGAAGAAACGATACTTAGCACCTTCCTTCATAAGCTGCAGACCCTCTGTCCATCCAGCGATGACAGCGTTGAGTGGGAATACAGCAGGCTCACCGCGCTGTACGCTTGAGTCGAACACAGTGCCGTCGGTGAGGAAACCCTCGTAGTGGCACTTTACCTTGTCGGTAGCCTTAGGCTGCTTGCCTGTACCCTCTTTGATTACGGTGTACTGAAGTCCTGACGCTGTGGTGATGACGCCATCCTTCTTTGCGTTCTCTGCAAGATATTTCTCGCCAGCCTCGCGTGCTGCCTTGCCCATTTCTGCTGCCTTGGCACGCTGCTGCTTCTCCTGCTCAGCAAAGAATTCCTGTACGATCTTCTGTGCCTCTGCTGGCTTCAGCTGTTCGTTGCCGGCGATAGAATCCTTGATGGCCTGTGCGAAATCATCGATATTAAGTTTCTCTGCACCCATGCTCTTCAGCTGGCTGCCAATGCCCAATCCGAGGGCGTAACTGATTTTGTCCATAGTTTTGTGTATTATTATGTTTTCTATTTTGTAATTCGCGTAAATCAGCGCAAAATTAAGCAAAAGTTTAGAAATAGAACGTTATATTGTTGCTAAATTATGTTAAGATGTGGCGTAAGTATGCAAAAAGGTGACGTTTAGATAATCTAAATCAAGAAAAAACGGATAACGGATTTTTGTTTGGGTATAATTGATGCCTGCAAATGGCTTTTTTTTATTAAAAGTTTTGGTTTTTGTAAAAAATAATGTAATTTTGCCAAAAATACTATAGATGTTATGAAAATACGTGAAGAAGATATTCCTGTATTGAATAGAATCAAAAGTCTTGGACAAGAAAAACTTTCGGATGGTGGCCGTATAATATTATATGGTTCGAGGGCTCGTGGAGATGCTCGTAAAGATTCAGATTGGGACTTGTTGGTATTGCTCAACAAGAAAAATATAGAACAGTCTGATTACGATGGAATATGCTATGATCTTACCTCGCTTGGATGGGATATTGGGGAGCAGATAATACCTGTTATTTATACAACTGAGGAATGGAACTATAATTCGTTTACACCTTTTTATAAAAATGTAGAATCAGAAGGGATTAGAATATTATGAGTTTAACAAGTGAAGAGCGCCAGATAATGGTCAATCTTGAATATGAGAAAGCGATGCGTTTCTTTCAACAAGCAGAAAAGAATGCAGAGATACAAGAATGGGACGTTGTTGCCAATAGATTGTATTATGCGTTGTTCCATGCCGTTTCTGCATTATTGATACATGATGGGCATAAGGTGGGCTCTCATAAAGGAGCAGTAATGGTGTTTGGACAGTATTATGTTAAAACGGGAAAATTTTCTTCTCAAGAAGGTCGTTTCTACTCGCAATTGCAGACAATGCGTGAGAAAGCGGATTATAATAGCAATTGGCAGACTACAGAGGATATTATACAGCCTGTAATAGAACCAGTAGGGCTCTTTATGGACAAAATTCGTACTTGTATTCAAGATTCTTTGTATTAAGAACTTTGGGGAAAGTGTGGATTTACTCAATAAAAACTACTAAACGAAAAACTAAATCTTAAGTGAAATGGACAAGACGAAAAAGAAAATAGTGGTTCTTACCGGTGCGGGAATGTCGGTAGAGAGTGGCCTTAGTACTTTCAGGGATGCTGGCGGTCTGTGGGATAATTATCCTGTGGAGCGTGTGGCTACGCATGAGGGATGGGAGATGGATCCTGACTATGTCAATGATTTCTATAATATGCTCCGTACAAAGTATAAGGATGTGCAGCCTTGTGAGGGACATAAACTCATAGCTGAACTGGAGAAGGATTATGACGTGACGGTGGTGACACAGAATGTTGACGCTCTGCATGAGGCGGCGGGTTCTTCGAAGGTTATACACCTGCATGGCGAGATGATGAAGATGTGTTCGAGCCGCGATGTGGATAACCCTCGCTTCCATGTAGCACTGCCGCATGAAGGCTTTGGCGAGACAGGTCTGGAGGTGCCTCGCGGTGAGAAGGCAGGTGATGGTTCTTTGTTGAGACCATACATTGTCTTCTTTGGAGAGAATGTGCCTAACATGTATGATGCGGCACAGGAGGCGCAAACGGCGGATATCTTTATCATCATAGGTACGTCGCTTAATGTTTACCCCGCTGCCGGACTGGTGCAGTATGTCAGGCCAAGTACCCCTATTTACCTTGTGGATCCTAAGCCTGTGATGGCAAAAAGCAACGTGCAACAACTGCAATGTGGAGCCTCTGAAGGTATGCGTAAAATCATTGATATTATAGGGGCTCTGTAATCGTGCCACTTTTACAGTGTAATCGTGCAACGATTAGTGAGTAATCGTAATGCTTTTACCGTGTAATCGTGCAACGATTACAGCGTGTAGAAATAATGATTAAAAATTCTGTATAATCGAACAACAAATAATAGTGTAAAAACAAGCAAAATGAAGATACTTATAATGAATGGCCCGAACCTAAATCTTTTGGGTGTTCGTGAGCCGGGAATATACGGTGATAGCTCGTTTGAAAGCTATCTGCCTAAGTTGCAGCAGCGCTATCCTCAGGTGGAGTTGGAGTACTACCAGAGTAACATCGAGGGTGAGATGATAAACAAATTGCAGGAGGTTGGTTTTACGTATGATGGAGTGGTGCTCAATGCTGGCGCCTATACCCATACGTCGGTGGCATTGCACGACTGCATCCGTTCGCTGAAGTGTCCTGTGATAGAGGTCCATATCAGTAACGTACATCAGCGTGAGGAGTTCCGTCATCATTCATACCTCTCGCCTGCGTGCAAGGGTGTTATCTGTGGCTTCGGACTTGATAGCTACCGCTTGGCGCTTGAAGGACTTGTGGGGTAATTGAAAATTGAAAGTTGAAAATTGAAAGTTGAAAATTGAAAGTTGAAAATTGAAAAGTAAGACACAAGACCCCAATCATACTACGCCATACGGCGAGGCAGAGCTGGATGCTTATGTGCTGAATCATATTGATGCAGAGCCAGAGTATCTCTACCGACTGTGGCGAGATACTAATGTGCGATTGCTACATGGACGTATGGCGAGTGGACACATGCAAGGCAGGCTGTTGAAGATGCTTGTGCAGATGGTGCGTCCGGAGAATGTTATCGAGGTAGGAACGTTCTCTGGCTATTCCGCGTTGTGTCTTGCCGAAGGACTTGCGAGCAATGAACAGGCAGGGCAGGGTAGGGGACATCTCTACACGTTTGAGATAAACGATGAACAGGAAGCGTTTACGCGTCCGTGGATAGAAGGCTCGGAATATGCCGACTATGTAACGTTCCTTATCGGTGATGCAGCAACGGAGGCGCAGAAGCTTGGCGTGAAGTTTGATATGGCGTTTGTCGATGGCGACAAGAGAACATACGTAGAGACTTATGAAGCGCTGCTACCGCTGATGAATCCAGGCGCTTTTATCCTCGCTGATAATACATTGTGGGACGGTCATGTCACCGATCCTGCTTACGATAAGGACCAGCAAACGGTGGGCATACGCAGGTTCAACGACTATGTTGCTAATGACAAAAGAGTAACAAAAGTGATACTGCCTTTGCGTGATGGCTTGACGTTAATAAGGAAAAATAGTTAAAAAACTTTAACATTTAATGTTTGGGTGCTTGTAAATTTCTCTATTTCAGAAAAAAGCCGTACCTTTGCACCCGCTTTGAGAAAACCTCATAGCTGCATTCGATGATGTCGGGCGTTTTCCCGTGATTGAGATGCCATGCTCATCAGACGGATGTAATAGTTTAATAACTTCATAATCACACACAAAAACTATGTATTTAGATTCAGCAAAGAAGGTAGAGATCTTCACCGAGTACGGACAGTCAGCAACTAACACAGGTTCTGCAGAGAGCCAGATCGCTCTTTTCTCATTCCGTATCAAGCACCTCACAGAGCACCTTAAGAAGAACCACAAGGACTATCGTACAGCTCGTAGCCTTACAAAGCTCGTAGGTAAGCGTCGTGCTCTTCTTGATTACCTCTACGATCGTGACATCAATCGCTATCGTGCTATCGTTAAGGCTCTTGGCCTCCGTAAGTAATACTACGGCGAAAGCAATAAAGAAACGAAAGAAAAAGCATAACCCCGCACGAGCAGTAAAATGCTTATGCGGGGTTAATTTATTGAAAATACCGCGTTGGCGGAAATGCAGGAGTGGTAACTGTCTGCAATTATTAATTATTCATTATTAATTATTAATTAAAAATTATGTTCCTATTCACATCAGAATCAGTATCTGAAGGACATCCAGATAAGGTGTCAGATCAGATTAGTGATGCACTTCTTGACCAGTTCCTTGCCTATGATGACAAGTCGCACTGCGCAATTGAATCATTTTGTACTACAGGTCAGGTAGTACTCATGGGCGAAGTACGTTCTGAGGCTTATATCGACCTTCAGACAATCGCCCGTAAGACAATTAACAAAATCGGTTATACCAAGTCAGAGTATCAGTTTGACGGTAACTCTTGTGGTATCCTTTCTTCTATTCACGAGCAGAGTTCGGACATCAATCAGGGTGTCAGCCGTGAGGTGGAAGAAGAGCAGGGTGCCGGTGACCAGGGTATGATGTTCGGCTATGCTACAAACGAGACAGACCGATATATCCCAGTGTCACTCGATATAGCACATCTGTTGATGAAGACATTGGCAGACATACGTCGCGAGGGTAAGGTGATGACATACCTGCGTCCTGACTCTAAGTCACAGGTGACGGTAGAGTACAGCGATGACGGCGTGCCACAGCGCATAGATACCATCGTAGTGTCAACACAGCACGATGATTTTGATGAGGATGAGCCTATGCTCGCTAAGATTCGTAAAGATGTGATAAATATTCTTGTCCCACGCGTAAAGGCGCAGCTGAAGGACGAGAAGATGCTTGCTTTGTTCAATGATGAGATAAAGTACTTTGTGAACCCTACCGGTAAGTTCGTTATCGGTGGCCCTCATGGTGATACAGGTCTTACGGGTAGAAAGATTATCGTTGATACCTACGGTGGCAAGGGCGCACATGGTGGCGGAGCCTTCTCTGGTAAGGATCCAAGTAAGGTTGACCGTTCCGCAGCCTATGCAGCACGCTATGTAGCAAAGAACCTTGTAGCAGCAGGCGTCAGTGATGAGATTCTCGTGCAGTTGAGCTATGCCATTGGTGTGGCGCAGCCTGTCAGCATCTATGTGAACACATACGGCAAGAGTAACGTTAAGATGTCTGACGGCGAGATAGCAGAGAAACTTGCTGCAAACTTTGACTTCCGTCCAAAGGCAATAGAGCGCACGCTGAAACTGCGTCAGCCTATGTACCTGGAGACAGCGGCGTACGGTCACATGGGACGTCAGCCAAAGACTATCAAGAAGACATTCACCTCTGCCTATCACCCAACAAAGGTAATGGATGTAGAGTTGTTCACATGGGAGAAACTGGACCTTGTGGATAAGTTTAAGGAAGTATTCGGACTGTAAGATACAATAAGCCTTGCAAACGGACAGCGTATTATATGAGACATTCGTCAAGCATACGCCGTATTATCATGCTGAAATATCTGGCGTACGTGACGGTCAGGCAGGGGAACCCCTTTCTTACTCCATCGTCAGCGATGATTATGTGGGGATAGGATTCCTTCTCTGTCTTATCGTTTCGGCGCTTTCTGTGGCAAAGTCATGGCGCTTCGTGTGCTTTCAGACAAAGAATCTGTTGAGGATGCCTCGCGCAAACTCTTTTGAGATGCGCGAGACACTTAACGAGATGCAGTATCAGGCATATTTCTGGTTGCAGGGTATGGCGATGTATGCACTGTTGGCGTATGTCGTAGCGAAGGAGTATGTGGCGCAGGAGTATGTCGTGGATGACTATGGACTGCTGGGGCTGTTCTTCGCTGTCATTGCGATAGGCTTCCTCTTGAGATATGTTGTGGCGACGATTGTGCATTTAGTGTTCTTTCCGAAGAGCGAAAGGCATATGTCGAGCATCTCCAGGATATACATCATAGCAGTGCAAGGGGCGCTGATGCTTCCCATAATGCTGCTTAACGTGTATTACGGATTGGGCGTGGAAAAGACCCTGTATGTGTGGTCGTTGTAGTGCATGTAGTGACTACATTATTGCGTTTTTACAAGATATACCGCATCTTTTTTAAGAAAAACGGGCGTTTTTTGCAGTTTTTTTTGTACCTTTGCACCCTCGAAGCGGTGCCGTTCATATTGATGATAGGTACAATGATGTTTATTGCAAACTTTTTGAAGTATAATATATAGGTATTAAGATGGTAAAGAAAATCCTTGTTTCACAACCTAAACCCTCAAGCGATAAGTCTCCTTACTATGATATTGCCAGAGACTTTGAAGTAGAACTTGTATTCAGACCATTCATTAAGGTTGAGGGAATATCACAGCAGGAGTTCCGTAAGCAAAAGGTGAACATCCCTGACTATACCGCTATCGTCTTTACATCACGACATGCTATAGACCATTTCTTCCAGTTGGCAAAGGAAATGCGCATTACAATGCCGGAGACAACGAAGTATTTCTGCGTTACGGAGACAATAGCGTTGTACATACAAAAGTATGCACCGTATCGTAAACGTAAAATCTTCTTCGGAGAGACGGGCAAGATTGATGACCTGTTGCCTGCAATGGTGAAGCATAAGACAGAGAAGTACCTCGTGCCAATGAGTGACGTAGCCAATGATTCTGTGACAAAGCTGCTTGATAGTAAGGAACTGAAGCATACGGAGTGCGTGATGTATCGTACTGTCAGCAATAACTTCACTGAGGAAGAGAAAAAGACTTTCGATTACGATATGGCTATCTTCTTCTCGCCTGCCGGTATCAAGGCATTGAAGGAGGATTTCCCTGAGATGAAGGCTGGTGATATAAAGATAGGTACCTTCGGACCTTCTACAGCAAAGGCGGTAAAGGATGCAGGTTTGGAACTAGACCTTGAGGCACCAACACAGCGTTATCCTTCAATGACGGGTGCTTTGAGACATTTCCTTCAGGAACAAGAAGATGAATAAGCCTAACGCGTTTCCAAAGTCGCAGCGACTCTGTAGCCGTTATCTCATAGATAAACTCTTTATGCCCGGCAACAGTCGCTCGCAGTCCTCTTATCCGCTGAGGCTGGTGTATCATTTCGAGGATGGTGAAGGAGAAAACGAACTGCTTATCTCCGTGCCTAAGCGGTGCTTCAAGCATGCCGTGGATAGGAACCATGTGAAGAGGCAGGTGCGTGAGGCGTACAGGAATAATCGTGACCTTATACATCTGAAAGAGAATACAAGGGCGCTGATGGCGATGATATGGCTCGATAACAAGCATTATCCCTCTGCCGTCGTAACGGCGAAGGTGCGAAATCTCTTGCAGAGAATGTCAGAATCATGAAGAAACTGTTTACCTTTCTGCTGTTGATGCCTATAGCGTTCTATCAGACGTGCATCAGTCCGTTTACGCCACCCGCATGTCGTTTTACGCCGACATGCTCGCAGTATGCCAAGGAGGCGATAATAAAGCACGGGCCATTGAAAGGACTGTGGCTCGCTATAAAGAGAATATGCCGTTGCCACCCTTGGGGAGGCTCGGGATATGACCCTGTACCATGATTACAAATTAACAAATTAACGAATTAGCAAATTAGCGTAACAACATACAGCAATGAAAAATTTCGTAGAAGAACTCACATGGCGTGGAATGATCCACCAGATGATGCCAGGAACAGACGAACTGCTCGCCTCTGGCATGCAGACGGCGTATCTCGGTATTGACCCTACTGCTGATTCGCTTCACATAGGACACCTTTGTGGTGTTATGATGCTTCGTCACTTCCAGCGCTGCGGACATAAGCCGCTGGCTCTCATCGGTGGCGCAACAGGTATGATTGGTGACCCTTCAGGAAAGTCGCAGGAGCGTAACCTCCTCGACGAAGAGACTCTCGCACACAACGTGAAGTGTATCAAGGCACAGCTTTCGCACTTCCTTGACTTCGAGAGTGATGCACCAAACAAGGCTGAACTTGTAAATAACTACGACTGGATGAAGGACTTTACCTTCCTCGCTTTCGCACGTGATATCGGTAAGCACATCACCGTAAACTATATGATGGCTAAGGAGTCTGTACAGAAGCGTCTTAACGGTGAGGCTCGTGATGGACTTTCATTCACAGAGTTTACATACCAGTTGCTTCAGGGTTACGACTTCCTTTACCTCAACGAGCATAAGAACTGTAAGCTTCAGCTCGGTGGTGCAGATCAGTGGGGTAATATCACAACGGGTTCTGAGCTTATCCGTCGTACTAATGGCAATGAATGCTATGCTCTCACTTGTCCACTTGTGACCAAGTCTGATGGTCGTAAGTTCGGTAAGACAGAGTCTGGTAACGTTTGGCTTGACCGTAACCGTACTTCTCCATATCAGTTCTACCAGTTCTGGCTTAATGTGCCTGACGAGGACGCAGAGCGTTATATCAAGATCTTTACTTCTCTTGAAAAGGAGACTATCGATGCTATCATTGAGGAGCATCGTCAGGATCCAGGTCGCCGCGTACTTCAGAAGCGTCTTGCTGACGAGGTAACGGTAATGGTACACTCACAGGAGGACCTTGATATGGCAAAGGAGGCTTCAAACATACTCTTCGGTAAGTCAACAAAGGAGTCACTGCTGAAGCTTGACGAGCAGACATTGCTCGATGTCTTCGCTGGCGTTCCTCACTTTGATGTAAACAAGGCTGATGTTATAGGTAAGTCACTTGCAGACATTCTCACGGCTGATGCTCCTTGTTTCGCTTCTAAGGGCGAGATGCGTAAGCTCACACAGGGTGGTGGTGTATCAATCAATAAGGATAAGCTCGCTGATGCAAATCAGGCATTGCAGGAGAGCGACCTTCTCGATGGTAAATACCTTCTTGCGCAGCAGGGAAAGAAGAAGTATTTCCTCATCACTGTGAAGTAGAAGAATAAAAAATAGATGCAATAATTTGCTTATTACGGAAAATTATTGTACCTTTGCATCCGCAAACTGTTCGTAAGCACGGTTTGTCATATACGGACTCCCCTCATGGGAGCTCAATACTCCCTCCCGGAAGGGATGAGTAAGGAGAGTCTTTTTGTCGTATGGTGTAATGGTAGCACAACAGGTTTTGGTTCTGTTTGTCGTGGTTCGAATCCGCGTACGACAACGTTTTAATGGTCTCAAGGAACGCTAAATGGTTCCTTGAGATTTTTTTTAATTATTATACATTTTAAAAGACTTTTTCTTAAGGAATGTTAGGAAATATGCGGTATGAGACGATATTATACCTCAAATGAGACGTTCTTATAACGTGATGTGACAAAGGAAAAAGTCGATAATACTATTATTAAATAAGGTTAATATAATATTAAGTACCTTTGCAACCGATTAATTCGCAATACAAATCTACTAATCAAATATTAAACCTTATGTTACAAACAAGAACATTCAAAACTAAAGGCAAGCATTGGCTGTGCGTCGGTGCTATGCTTCTTGTAAGTGGAATGGGATTGAATTCATGTGACAAGTATGATTTAGACAAGAACCTTCCTGATGGATGGGGACAGTCTATCTATTCGTACATGGCAGAGCATGATTTCAAGTACATGACACGCATTGTTGATGATCTTGGTTATGCAGACGTTTTGGGTAAGACAGGTTCCAAAACACTCTTTGCAGCCAATGATGAGGCATTCGAGCGTTTCTTCAAAAATGGAAACGCATGGAATGTGAAGTCTTATGACCAGTTGACTCTTGCCCAGAAGAAGATGATTCTCTTCGGTGCAATGGTTGACAACAGCTTCCAGGCTCAGTCGCTGTCAAATGCTGAGTCATCTACTTCTGATGGTGATCCAAAGGAAGGTGTGTCAATGCGCCGCGCTACCAGCTTGGACGTTTTTGATACCATCTCTGTCCTTAAGAAGGAGCAGATGCCTGATAATCCTTATTGGGCTCGATACAGAGATCGTGGAAGCATCGTGTGCTGGACAGACCGCACTAACTCACCTATGCTGCAGTTTATCCAGAAGCAGATGGATTACACAGGCATCACTGATGATGATTACCGTTTCCTCTTTAATAAAACCGTACAGCGCGAGACTGGTGATGTGAGCATCAACGGTTCAAAGGTAGTGGAGCAGAATATCCGTTGCTCTAATGGTTTCATTCATCGCGTAGAGGATGTTGTAACGTCTCTGCCAAATATTGCTGAGGTAATCCGTTCTAAGAGCTTTGAAAATGAAGGTAATCCATATGGAAGTACCAAAATATTCAATCGCTTGATGGAGCGTTTCTGTGCGCCTTATAAGTTTACAGAAAGCAATACAGGCCTTGTAAATCAGTATAACTATCTTAACGGTACCTCTATTGACAGTATCTATGAGAAGAGATTCTTTGCTGAGAGAACTCATAATGACCAGATTACCAGTGACGCTAAGATTCTTGAGACTCCTGATGGTGGTCCTATCGATGCATGGCTGAAGTTTGACCCGGAGTGGAACTCATACTTCTTTAGTAAGAGTTATAGCCCAACAGAGTCTATGATGCGTGATATGGGCGTCATTATGGTGCCAAGTGATGATGCCATGACAAGATACTGGAACAACGAGGGCGCAATGCTTCGTGATAACTATGGTACATGGGATAATGTGCCTAACGACGTTATCGTTAAGCTTATCAATAATAACATGTTCCCTTCTTTCCTTGCTTCTGTTCCAAGTAAGTTCAAGAACATCCTTAACGATGCCAATGACCCAATGGGTCTCGTGCCAGAGGCTATTGACTCTGTATGGCTCGGATGTAATGGTGCCGTATATCTCACAAACCGTGTATATACTCCTACATCATACGTCAGCGTAAGCTATCCAGCGCTTATCAACCAGACAATGAAGATTATCAATTGGGCTATAGAGGAGTGTAAGTATGATGTATATCTTAACTCTCTTAACTCTAAGTACAGCTTCTTCATTCCAACCAACGGCGCTATGCTTGAGTATGTTGACCCTGTGTCATACGGAAAGACAAAGACTCAGATGTTTCGCTTCTTCTATGACCCATCCAAGACAGAGAAGTCTGAACGTGTATGGGCAAGTATCTGGGAGTGTGAGATAATGCCTGATGGCTCTGTCGTGCGTGGTGACTCTATCGGTCTTGCCAGCACTGGTGGTTGGGGACAGGTAAAGAACCGTCTGAAGGATATCCTTGAAACACATATCGTCATTGGTGAGATAGATAATGAGCATCATTATTATCGTACTAAGGATGGTATGGCATTATATGTTAATAATGTAGAAGCTGGCGAGAATGGCATGACCGTGAGTGGTTCTTACCAGATGAACGAAGGACAGCCTATCCCTGTGACAAAGATTTATGACCAGAGCAAGAAAGGTAATGGTAAGGCATATATCCTCGATGGTCAGCCTATCATGGGAACGCGTAAGACTGTAGCAAGCATTCTTAACGAGGTGCCAGAGTTCTCTGAGTTCGCAAAGTTGCTTAGCGCTGCAGGACTTACAGAGACATTCCATAGAATTGGTGATACAGGTTATTCATGCGGTGGTGAGAATATCAAGACGTTTAATAAGTATCACTACACAATCTACGTACCTACTAATGAGTCTCTTGAGGCACTTGAGGACGAAGGCAAGCTTCCAAAGCCAGAGGATGTAGCATATGATCCATCAATCCTTGAGACTATGGATGATGCTGCAAAAGCAAACTTCCTTGCTCAGGTAACGGCAGATTCAACAAAGATTGCTGAGTTCGTGAAGTATCACATTCAGGATAATGCACTCTTTATCAACTCTAAGTTCAGCGATGCAGAATATGAGACCTCTGTCATCAATACTGCAACAAAGCAGTTCCGTCGTCTTTCTGTAAAGTATGATGGAGGATTGAACATGACAGTGAAGGGTGAGGGCAATGTTAATGCATGTAAGGTGCTTACCAGCAATCCTTCTCTTTACAATCTCCAGGCTCGCGAATATATCTGTGAGGGCGGTGGTGTGAATCCACAGAATGCAACGCAGATATCAACGGCTTCGTCAGCAGTGATACATTATATTGATGGTCCGTTGTTGATAAAGAAATAAAGTACACATTATTAATATATATATAGATTATGAAAATAATTGACAAAATAGGTCTCTTCCTAATGCTGTCAACCCCTGCTATGGCACAGCAGGCAGGTGACATCATCACCGGTCAGGTGGTTGATGAATTCGGTCCTGTGATGATGGCAAACGTAGTGGAGATAGATGCTGCCGGACGTATCGTCGTTGCGAAGACAACGGATATGAATGGTAACTTCTCATTCGCTCTTAAGAATCCGAAAGACCGCCTGCGTGTCTCTTATGTAGGTTACGATACCCAGACATTGCCTATCAAGGGTACGACCTTCAACATAACAATGTCAAGCAAGACAATGCTTCAGGAAGTAAAGGTAAAGGGTACCAGTAAGGCACAGGGCTCTGGACTTGCTATCCCTACGAAGGAAATATCAACATCTCGTCAGACTATCTCTACCAAAGAGTTCGAAGGTCTTTCAGTTACAACTATCGATGAGGCTCTGCAGGGACGTATCGCAGGTCTTGATATCGTAGCAAACTCTGGTAACCTGGGCTCTGGTACATCAATGCGTCTGCGTGGTGTGTCTTCTATCAATGGCTCAAGCGAACCACTCGTCGTTGTTGACGGTAACGTATGGGAAATTGGTGATATGGACCTCAGCGGAGCTAACGATGAGAAGTTTGCTGAGCTCCTGAACATCAACCCAGAGGATATTGAGAGCATCTCAGTGTTGAAGGATGCTGCCGCAACAGCCATCTGGGGTTCACAGGGTGCTAACGGTGTTATCGAAATCAAGACAAAGCGTGGTGCACGTGGTAAGACACAGGTGACATATAGCTTCCGTCTCACAGGCACATACCAGCCAAACGGTATGAAGATGCTTGACGGTGACCAATACACCATGATGTTGAAGGAAGAGTACTTCAACAGATCGTTCAAGGATGATTCAAATAACTTCCCTGAAATAAACTACATCCCTACATTTACAGAGTATGAGATGTATAACAACAATACCGATTGGGTGAAGTCTGTACAGCAGACAGGTTGGCGTCAGAACCACTACGTATCACTCTCTGGTGGTGGTGAGCGTGCTAACTTCCGTATCTCTGCTGGTTATGATACAGAGTCTGGTTCTATCATCAAGCAGAACCTCAACCGTTTCACATCACGTGTTGCACTGGACTACTTCATCAATAACCGTATCAAGGTTTCTACTAATGTGGCTTTCACATACACCGACAATGATAAGAACTATTCTGACCTTCTCGGTGTAGCATACAACCGCATGCCTAACCTTTCTATCTATGAGCAGGACCAGAAGGGTAATAACCTTGATCGCTTCTATAACATACTGCCTTCTATGAGCGAACAACTTAAGGGTGGCCAGTATGAGACAGCCGACCAAAACAAGGCACCTATCTATAACCCTGTAGCTCTTGCTCACCTTGCTAAGAATAACGAGCAGAGTTATAACATTGAGCCAGAGTTCAAGATCAATTACGAACTCCTTGGTATCTCTGAGGGTAAGTCACGCCTTACTTACGAGGGTAAGATTGTGTTCAATATCTTCAACAAGTATAACGATATGTACCTCCCATTGGAGCTCAGCCCTAAGGGATGGTATGAGGGAAAGGATGCTAACAAGGTGAACAACGACTCACAGAAGTCTCTTGGTATCACACACACACATACCCTCACCTTCGTTCCTCACTTCAAGAATGAGGATCACTCCCTCATGGCTATGCTTCGTTATCAGATGACAAGTGGTAATAACACCAGCCAGAACACTTCTCTCTGGGGTCTTCCTTCTGGTACTATCAACTCTGTTGGTGCTCCTGGTGTTATCACTAACCTTTCAACAGGTAATGGTCAGTGGCGCAGTATCTATCTTACATTCTCTGCTCACTATGCATTCAAGGGACGTTATATCGTTGACTTCTCTCTCCGTCGCGATGGTAACACCAAGTTCGGACCAGACCAGCGTTGGGGTACCTTCCCTGCTGTATCAGGTAAGTGGATTATCAGTGATGAGCCATGGATGAAGAAGACAGAGAAGTGGCTCTCTATGCTCGCTTTCCGTCCAGGTTGGGGTATCGTAGGTAATGCTCCAGGTCAGGAAGGACTCTACTACAGCCAGTATGGTGGCGGTGGCGGTTATCTCGGCACCGGTTCTAACTTCCCAACAAATATTCAGTTGAAGAACATCCGTTGGGAGCAGAAGGAAACATGGAACTTCGGTCTTGACTTCGCATTCCTTAATAATCGCATTGATGGTAATGTGGAAATATATACCCAGAAGACCAGTGACCTGCTTATGGCAAACCGTGGCATCCCAACATCTTCAGGTTACTCTTCACTCTCTTGGCAGAATGTAGGTAGCATGCGTAACTCTGGTTGGGAGTTCAACCTCAATGGTAACGGTATCGTTCGTGCTGGTAAGTTCTCTATTGATATGAACGTCACCTTCGCTAACAACTCTAACAAGATTCTTGAGATGGACGAGACATGTCTGCGTACTCTCAATGATGAGTTCAACCGTAATAACGGTCAGTTCCTGAGACGTACAGAGATAGACCGTCCATTCGGAGCTATCTACGGATTCCGTTATAAGGGTGTTTACCAGTATTCTGAGTATAGTGTAGAAGAAGTAAAGGGCGTTAGTGGTCCTAATGCTCCAGTAGCACGCGATGCTAACGGCAATGTAATCCTTGACAATAAGGGCTACACTATCCCAATGGCATTCTGCTATGAGAATGGTCAGCCACGTTACGAGTTCCGCGGTGGTGATGCTATCTATGAGGATATCAACTACGACGGTCAGATCAATGAGCTCGACATCGTTTATCTCGGTTCTTCTCTTCCAAAGATTACTGGTGGATGGGGTATCAAGTTCAAGTATGGTAACTGGACTCTTAACAGCCAGTTCAACTTCCGTATGGGTAACAAGATTGTTAATGTCGCTCGTATGAACGCTGAGAACATGTACTCTAACAACAACCAGAGCGCTGCCGTTAACTGGCGTTGGCGCGTAGAGGGTGACGTGACACAGATTCCACGTGCTCTCTATCAGAAGGGTTACAACTGGCTCGGCAGTGACCGTTTCGTAGAGGATGGTTCATTCATGCGTCTTAACTACATGCAGCTTTCTTATGCTGTACCACAGAAGACGATACGCAAGTGGGGTCTCTCACAGTTAAGCTTCTATATATCAGCAAACAACCTCTTCTGTATCACAAAGTACTCTGGTGCAGATCCTGAGATTGGTATCGGTGGTATCGGCTATGCTGCGGACTATTCTAAGACACCACGTTCTAAGTCATTCACTGGTGGCGTAACAGTATCATTCTAATGATAATAAGATAAGAGATAATTAATTATGAATACAAAGAAATATATTTATAGGACTCTTGCACTTGTTGCGCTGTCTCTCAGTGGCTTTGGCTTGACATCATGCGATAGCTTCCTTGAGATTACTCCTATGAACACAGTGGTTCTTGAGAACTTCTGGACAAAGCGCAGCGATGCTATCAGTTCGCTCATGGGCTGTTATGAAAGTCTTCAGTCCGATGATAATATCAATCGTATGGGCATGTGGGGTGAGATACGAAGTGATAATATTAAGATGGGTACTGGTATCTCATACGAACTGGAAGAGATATTGAAGGAGAATATCCTTTCTACCAACACTATCTGTAAGTGGGGTTCGTTCTATCAGACTATTAACCGTTGTAACACTTTCTGTCACTATGCTCCAGTAGTCGAAGGTATTGATCCTAACTACACAGAGACAGAGATGAAGGCAAATATTGCAGAGGCGGTAGCTATCCGTTCACTCTGTTACTTCTACCTTGCACGTACATTCCGTGACGTTCCATTCACACGTCAGGCAAGTATTTCCGATGAACAGGAGTATCGTGTTCCTGCTACACCATTCAACGATGTGCTTGATAGCCTTATCGTTGACCTGGAGAGTGTAAAGGATGATGCTGTACGTCGCTACTATGATTACGAGAATGTTGACGAGTATCATAACTCTGCTCGTGTGACACGTTATTTCATCTATGCTCTCCTTGCAGATATCTATCTCTGGAAGGGTAACTACGACAAGTGTATCGAGTATGGTCAGCTTATTGTTGACTACAAGCAGCAGCAGTATAAGGACCTCGTTTCTCGTTATGGTAATGACACAAAGAACCATATCAAGATGTTTGGTGACTTCCCTCTCATCACTGAATACGTAGGCGATGCAAACCCTCTCGGTAATGCTTATCGTGAAATCTTCGGTGAGTCATCTTCTCATGAGTTCAAGTACCGCACTACTCACGGAAACTCTTTCGAGAGTATCTTCGAGTTGTCTTTCCGTAACAGGGATAACAAGTATGTCTTTGACAACTTCTGTACTTCTGCTTCTTCTTATGCTATCGGTCGTTTGCGCACTTGTGAGGAGTTCTGTGGTGGACTACCTTCTGATGATGGTAAGTTGTTCAAGAAGACAGACTGTCGTGCTTACGAATCTATTGACTGCCGTGATATCAATACACATGGTATCCGTAAGTATGTCATGGATGACATCACTGGTATGGACAGATCCAAGTCTATCAGTAAGATTGACGACGTGAAGGCTTCAAAGCGTACTGACAAGCATGCTAACTGGATTGTCTATCGTCTTACAGACGTCATGCTGATGATGGCAGAGGCTTATGCAGAGAAGGGTGACGTAGAGAAGGCATTCAATATCTGTAACGTAGTAAACTCTCGTGCCAACTATAAGGACGTAGCGGATGACTACACTGGCGGTTCACTGGATAAGGCAGAGTATGCAACTCAGGAGACTGTTACTAATCTCGTCTTTGAGGAGCGTCATCGTGAGTTGATCTTTGAGGGCAAGCGTTGGTATGACCTCGTTCGCTATTCACTCCGTACGGGCAATACAAAGAAACTTGCTTCTGAGGCTACACTCAAGCAGATTGTTGATGCCAGCAGCGTACGTATCCGTCTCTCAGATATGAATATGATTTTCCTTCCATACTTCCGTGACGAGTTGAAGGTTAATCCATATCTCAAGCAGAACCCTGCATACAACAAGGGTATTGATGACGATATGAAAACAAACTAAAAAGATAACAAAGTACAATTATGAATAAGATATTTTCAATAATTCGCAGTAACATCTTAGTAGTCTTTGCGCTGAGTTGTCTTGGACTTGGCGTTACGACATCATGCTCTGATGATTCTTCTGCGCCAGCAAACTTCTACTCTGCTATTCGTATGACAGCAGCAGAGGTGGTGAAGAATAATGAGGATTATAGTAAGTTCCGCAGAGTACTTGAGCGTGCTGACTATCTGTCTATGCTCTCTACCTACGGACAATACACAGTATTCGTACCAAACAATGCGGCAATGGATACATTCCTCGTTCAGAATGGTTACACATCAATGAATGTTGATTCCCTTCCTCTTGCTGTGTGTGATACACTCTCTCGTATGCACATTGTAAAGCATAACGCTTTCTTCACAACAGATATGTCATCTAAGTCTGCTCCAATGAACATGAACGACGTTTATGTTGAAATGTCAGCAAAGGCAGGTGCTGATGAAGTAGAAGGAAACACTAATGTTGACATCCTTGTAAACAAGTATTCTCGCATCATCGCACAGGACGACTCTGTTACCAACGGTGTAGTACATATCGTTGACCGTGTGTTGAAGGCAAGTAACTCTTGGTTGCCTGACTTCATGGCAGAGGATTCTACCATCTCTATTTTCTGCGAGGCACTCGTAGCAACGAGAATGTGTGACTCTCTCACAAAGTATATTGACGAGACATACCCAGAGATTAACCGTGACTCTACAGAGGACAGTAAGGATGGTTTCATCGTACCTTACGGTTCAAATGGTGATGGCTCTCCAAAGCCACAGAATACATACTATCCTGAAAAGCGATTCTTTAAGTATTCTGCTTTCGTAGAGACCAATGCTGTCTATGCTAAGTATAACATCCATACACTTGACGACCTCAAGGAATATGCTAAGCAGATATATGACGAGTCATATCCAGAAGATGCAGGCAAATATGATAAGGATCCTACAGACCGTCGTAACCCTCTGAACCGTTTCGTCAGCTATCATCTTATCAACCGTATGGGTCTTTACACTGACTGGGTAATCTCTTTCAGCCAGACGATGGCAGCATCATTCATTCCTGGTGTAGCTGATCCAGAGGACTACTTTGAGACAATGCTCCCTCATTCAATCATGCGTTTCAGTGATTCTGGTGGACAGTTGTATATCAACCGCAAGGGACTCAAGGGAAATGTATATGAAGGTTGCCCTGGCGTACGTGTTCTTAAGAGCACAGAGTATGACCGTGATACAAAGGCTACCAACGGTAACTACTTCTATATTGATGATATGCTGACCTACGACTATAAGACTCGTAACGTAGCCCTTAACCGTCGTATGCGTATTGATGCATCATGTCTCAGCCCAGACTTTATGAACTCTGGTACAGGTGCTCGCGCTCACCATATTGATGATCCTGTTCATCCAAACTTCATGATGGGCTTCAAGAAAGGTTTCCTTGCAGACTGGAAGATTAGCGATGAGACATTCGTCGGCTGTCGTAAGGAAGACCCTACATGGCGTCACTATGAGGGCAATGGTGTATGTGTGAACGGTAAGTATGACGTTTCCATCAAGCTTCCTGGCGTACCTTTCTCTGGTACATGGGAAATTCGTATGGGTTACTCTAAGGGTAATGACCGTGGTGCTGCCCAGGTATATCTTAACAACGAACCATGTGGTATCCCTGTTGACTTCACTTATAATGATAACAGCGATGGTTGGACTGAAGACATCGAAGGTGATGATGAGTACAACAAGGCTATTGACAAGGCTATGCGTAACCGTGGCTTCATGAAGGCGATGGACAGTTACGGTGGTTCTTCTTCATTCCGTACTCTCAATACCAACTACCGTCGTATCCTGACAAAGCAGTTTATGAGTTCCAACGAGGAATACTGGTTGCGTTTCCGTCAGGTTGTTGATGATCCTAACCTCTATATGTCTCTCGACTACATAGAGCTCGTTCCAAAGAGTGTCTATGACAGTCCACAGGGTGAGGATAGGCATTAATCTTTAATGCATAATTGATAATGCATAATGCATAATTTTATAATTAATATGAATATTATGAAAAAAATAGGAAATATATTCAGACTTGGCGGTTTAGGCATCTGTTGTGCACTGCTCTCTCTTGCTTCCTGCTCAGAATGGGATGACCACTATCAGAACTCTCTGACAAGTGGCAATGGCAGCCAGAACACATGGGAGCTGTTGACGGCAAATCCTGAGCTGAGCGACTTCTGTGAGGTTCTTCAGAATGCAAAGGTATTCCGTCAGCATAAGACCACATCTGTCAGCTATGCAGAACTCATGCAGAGCGGTCAGTCTTTCACCGTTCTTGCTCCAAAGAACGGAACCTTCAACAAGGACTCTCTCATAGCACTTTGTGCAACAGCAAAGGGTGACTCTGTTGTTGAGAAGAAGTTTATCAAGAATCATATATCCCTCACTGCCGTATCAAATGCAGCAGAGGTAAAGGAGATGCGCCTTGCTAATGGTAAGCGCATCAAGATAGGTGCTGATAAGGTTGGCAACGTAGCCATTGCCGAGGCAAACATCCCTACACGTAATGGTGTCATGCACATCATGGAGACAGCCGTTCCTTATACTCCAAACATCTTTGAGGCACTCTGCGATGACCCTCGCTTCAATGTCATCGGCGAGCAGTTGCGTAAGTACAACGAGGATAAGTTCGATGAGGCAAGTTCTCTTTCAAGCGGCATGGTTGACGGCGTGAAGGTATATGTTGACTCTGTCGTATATGAGACAAACAAACTCTTTGATGCTATCGGAGTACTCAATGCAGAGGACTCTACCTATTATGTTACTGTCCCTACAGAGGCTGGTTGGATAAAGATATGGAACGAGGCAAAGGACCATTTCTACTATGACCCAACAGTAGAGAAGGCAGACTCTATGCAGCACTACTGGACACTTCGTGGTCTTCTTGATGATGCTATCTACAGCCCAAGCGTAGAGACATCACCTGTTGACTCTCTCGTAAACTGGAAGTCATACAGCCGTCGTTACCCAGGAGATGGACACGTATTCTATAAGCCATTCTCACCAACAGGTATCATGGGTAAGGGTACAAAGGCTCTGGAGTGCAGTAATGGTACAATCTACTATTCTGAAGACTGGACACTCTCTCCAGAAGAGACATATATGAGGACACTTCGTGCAGAAGGCGAAAGCTTTGATGCTCTTCAGGTAGGCTTTAATAAGACAGATATCTCTGTAAACAAGTGTATGTATAACATACGCTGGATTACTGCCGACAGTATTTCTGGCAATGGATACGTTGATATCATACCTCAGAGTGTATCAGCTCCAAACTGGAACTTCACGCTGAAGATTCCTAACACTATCGCTGGTAAGACTGACATCTACGCTATCGTACTTCCACAGTCAGTGTACAATCCAGAAAAGAAGGGTAGTGGCAAGAGTGTTAAGTTCAAGGCATATATTGATTCTTTTGACAAGAATGGTAAGGCAAAGCCACGCTTTGAATGCTATGATGTCATTCAGGGTTCAAACAAATACTTTGTCAATGACCCAGAGAAGGTTGACACTATTCTCCTTGCAAAGGATTTCGACCTTGAGTCTTGTAACTATGACCTGACGAACCAGAAACTGCAGATTCGATTTGAAAGTAACGTAAAGACTACTGCGGATAAGAGAAAGTACATCGGTGAGATGTTCCTTGACTGTATCCTTGTTCGTCCTTCTTCAAATAAAGAGTAACGAGTATGAAAAAGAATATATTATCACTTATAGTGCTTGCTGCAACAACGACAGCAGTAGCACAGAACGCAGTGGCAACCTCAGCGAAGTCATCTGCCAAGCCAGCCAAGGCTGTTGTGGTAAAGAAGCAGGTCAGTGGCACTGTTACCGATGCTGCCACAGGCAAACCTCTTGCTGGTGTATCTGTTCAGGCATACAACAACCGCCGCTATACTGCCATGACAGATGCTAATGGTCATTACGAGATCAGCGTACCAGAATACGTTACCTCTCTCGCAATGTCTGTCGATGGCTATCAGCTCCTTCAGAAGCCTGTTGGCGATAAGCTTACCGATGTTAATGCTAAGCTTTATTCCAGCAAATTCTCTGATATATACAAGAAGAGCACCTCTGCTATGCTCTCTGCTTCTGCTGAGAACTTCGATAATACAAGCGCTGTATCTATCGACCCACTCATCTCGCAGCAGCTTGGTGCTGACGTGCACACTATCAATCGTAGCGGTATCCCTGGTCAGGGCAATATGATGCTCATTGATGGCATCAACAGTCTCAATGCAGGTTCACAGCCATTGGTTGTTATTGACGGTGTTATCATGGATATGCAGTACGATCGTAATATGCTCCATGACGGATACTACAACAATATCCTTGCAAATGTCAACGTCAATGATATTGAGCGTGTGACAGTACTCAAGAACGGTACTGCCATCTATGGACCAAAGGCAGCTAATGGTGTTCTCCTTATCGACACCAAGCGCAATAAGTCTATGGCTACACGTATCGACGTTAATATCAACGGTCGTTTTGAACTTATGCCAAAGACTCCTGTGATGATGGACGCTTCTGACTATCGTGCATACGCGACAGAGATGGTTGGCGGCATTGCTGAGAATCAGACTTTGAAGTTCATGAACAGCGATCCTAACTATTATTACTACAACCAGTACCACAACACTACCGACTGGAAGAAGCAGACATATCACAATGCCTTCACACAGAACTACGGTATCAACGTACAGGGTGGTGATGATGTTGCCAATTATAACCTCTCTGTAGGCTATGCTATGGCAAACAGCACACTGCGCGGTAATGATTACTCACGCTTCAATCTTCGTTTGAATTCTGATATCAGTATCTCACGTAAGCTCAGCATCCGTTTCGATGCTTCTTACAGTGATGTTGACCGTGACCTCCGTGATGATGGTGCGCCAAACGTGACAACAAAGATTCCACAGCTTGCTACATCAACAAGCTTCCTTGGTCTCGTTAAGTCACCATTCCTCTCACCATACGCTATAGATCTTCAGGGAAAACCAAGTTCATATCTCTCAGAGGCTGATGACTATCTGTCAGAGATATATGGCTTTGATACTAATCTCCGCGATGAGGCATTGCCAAACCCTAATGCCATACTCTTCTATGGTGATGGCAAGAACCGTAACCAGTTCGGTAACCGTATGGTGATGTTCTCTATCACTCCACGTTTCGACTTCAACCGTTATCTCACTCTGAGCGAACACTTCACCTTCACTCTCAACAACACCAACGAGAACTACTACCTTCCAATGGATGGTACACCAAACTTCCGTGTTGAGGGACTGGGCTTTGATACCTATGTTCAGAATACAGCCCGCAGCCTTGCTGCACGCCAGTTGTCTCTTGAGAGCGATACTCGTCTGACATGGACAAGAAGATACGATGCTCATAGCATCAATCTCTTCGGTGGTTTCCGCATTCTCAGCCAGAACTACTCGCTCAATGCTCAGTATGGTTACAACACAGGTAACGATAAGACTCCAAATATGTCAGGCAACCTCCAGTACAAGAGCACTGTCGGTGCAGACGACAAGTCACGCGACGTTACTATCTACCTGCAGAGCAACTATAACTACAAGGAGAAGTACTATGCTTCTATCGGTCTCTCTACCTTCGCTTCTTCACGCGTAGGTGCTGATGCTGCTGGTACCAAGTGGTGGTGCGCAAGCAACCCTGTCGTATGGGGATGGTTCCCAAGCATCAATGGTGCATGGGTAATGACCAATGAGAAGTGGCTCTCTAACGTTAAGTGGCTCGATTATCTGCGTCTCAATGTAGGTTTTGACGTTCAGGGTAATGACAATATCGACTACGTAGCATCACGTACCTACTTCGTTGCAAACCGTATGTTCGCAAACCGTAGCAATGGTAAACTGAACTCTGCCGTTGATGGTATCTCTCTTGGTAACATTGGTAATACTTCCCTCAAGTGGGAGACAACCCGTCGCATGACCTTCGGTCTTGAGTCAAACCTCTTCAACAACCGTCTCAACGTACGTTTGGACATGTATAAGAGCTGGACCAAGAACCTTCTCACTCTCAATGCACTCTCATGGACCAGCGGTGTAGCAGAGAACTGGGCAAACAACGGCCGCCTTACCAACAAGGGTATCAAGGCAAGTTTCAATGCAAAGGTTCTCGCACTGCGTAACCTCCAGTGGCAGGTAGGCGCAAGCGTAGGTCACTATGTAAATAAGGTTACAGAGCTGCCAGAGAACAACAAGCCAATAGAGACAAACATCAGCGGTGCTACTATCCTTACTGAGGTTGGTGGTCCTGTAGGACAGTTCTATGGCTACAAGGCAGAGAAGGTATTCGCTACTACTGCTGAGGCAGAAGAGGCAAACCTCTCAATGCGCGACAGTCACAATGCGCTGCATAAGTTCGGTGCTGGTGACGTGAAGTTCGCTGACCTTGACGGAAACAACATCATCGACGAGAAGGACCGCACTGTCATCGGTAATCCTAACCCTGATATCTACGGTAACATCAATACTCAGTTAACTTGGAAGAACTGGTCTCTCTCTGCTGTTCTCAACTACAGTCTCGGTAATGATGTGTTCAACTACGAGCGCATGCTCCTTGAAGGCGGTAACCGTTTCTTCAACCAGACAATAGCAATGAACAACCGTTGGAAAGCAGAAGGTCAGGTTACTGATATTCCACGCATCAGCTATGGTGACGTTATGGGCAACAGCCGTTTCAGTGACCGTTGGATTGAGGATGGTTCATACCTCCGTCTCTCTAACGTGACTATCAGCTACCATATTCCTATCTCAAGCACCTTCATCCAGGGTATCACTGTATGGGGTAGTGGCGAGAACCTCTTCACCATAACACGTTACCTCGGTAGCGACCCAGAGACAGCAATGTCATCAAGTGCAATGGCTATGGGCATTGACCGTGGACTCCTTGCACGCGGACGTTCTTTCTCTCTTGGTGTAAAGGTTAATCTCTAATTGTCGTTCTGACAAAGTATGAAGTAATAAGTAATAAGTAAAAAAGTAAGTAAGATGATTACTAATATATTAAATAAGGTGATGAAGAAATCATTCCTTTGTCATCTGTCACTTATCCTCTCTGTAGGTATCATTTCCACATCTTGCTCAGGCTTCCTTTCTACAGATTCCGATCTTGTAGCATTTGAAAAGGATCACAAACTGAACAATGTCACCGACAGCCTTTACAGCACCTTTGGTATTTTGGCAAAGATGCAGAAGATAGCTGACCGCACAGTGATTCTCGGTGAGATGCGTGGCGACCTTACCACACTGACAGATAATGCTTCTCCTGCCCTCAAGGCAATAGCAAACTTCCAGGTTGACGAGAAGAACGAGTATAATCAGATTAGTGACTACTATGCTGTCATCAACAACTGTAACTACGTCATTGCAAATATCGATACTTCTATCGTAAAGCATGGCTACAGAGTGTTTGAGGCAGAGTATGCTGCTGCTAAGGTCTTCCGTGCATGGACATACCTCCAGGCAGTCCTTGCTTATGGTGAGGTGCCACTCATCACCGAACCATTGATGACAGAGAAAACTGCTGCGGAGGCAATCAACAAGAACCTGAGCAATATTAATCAGATATGTGATTATTTCATCAATGACATCACTCCGTTCGTTGATACACCATTGCCAAACATGAGAGCATTCTCTGGTTCTTATCAGGAGCTTTTCATTCCTGTGCGTCTGTTGCTTGCAGATATGAACCTTTGGCGTGGCAACTATCTTGAGGCAGCACAGCTCTATCATGCATACCTTACATTTGAGGGTAAGTGGATTACTACCAATACGCTTGCTACAACATGGAACAACACTGATAACTTCTCTGACAAGAATCCTAACAAGAGAGATATTCTTGATGAAGAGCTTTGGTTAATCACTATGGAGAGTAATGAGGCTGATGGCGTGATTAGCATGTTGCCTGATATCTTTGGTTCAACACAGCGTAACGACTACTACGCACAGGCTAAGCCATCACAGGCTATCTACGCTATCTCTGCTGCTCAGGACTATTGCCTCTGCTATGACAAGGATGGCGATGGAAAGAACGACACACTGTATGCTCCAAAGACTGGTCTCGTAAAGGATATATACCGTGGTGACCTTCGCTTGAACAACTCTTACGAGTACAGCAAGGCAAACCGCCCTGCTGGTTCTAAGTACTCTACGGAGATAAATACTGTTGATAAGTTTGAGAAGTCTAGGGTGGTTATGGATCGCGTAAGCAAGGTTTATCTGCGTTTTGCTGAGGCTCTCAACCGCGCTGGCTTCCCAGAGTCTGCTTTCGTAGTCCTGAAGTACGGCCTTCAGAACACTACACAGCGTCCTATCATCAACAGATACATTGATGCTCGTGAGCGTGCTAAGGCAGGCAATCTGCTTGATTTCAATACCGCAGTATTCAATCGCATGAATACACAGGGCATTCACGCGCGTGGCTGTGGTGCTGTAGATGCTGATACTCTCTACCGCATGCCTCTCCCTGAGACACAGCTCGCTACATACGAGGATACTGTACAGTATCAGATACCTCTCGTAGAGGATATGATTGTTACAGAGATGGCACTTGAAACAGCATTCGAGGGTGATCGTTTCTACACACTCATGCGCGTAGCTGACCGTCGTAATGATCCTTCATACCTTGCAGAGCCTATCTCTAAGCGTAACGGCGAGAAGAATCAGGCTATCTACGACCTCCTTATGAACAAGGAGAACTGGTATCTCAAGAAGTAAATGTCGTTCCGACAAGGTAATAAGTAATAATTAATAAGTATAAAGTGAGGGTGGAAGGTGAGCATGGTTATCACTTTTCACCCTTTTTTACGTCATAATTATTAGACAACTAATAACGAAACAAACAAAGTCGTATGAAAAAAGCAATTCTATTATTATTCCTTGCTGCTAATCTCGTGCTCAATGCCAAGGTTACCATGCCACAGCTCTTTGCCGACGGCATGGTGCTACAGCGCGGTAAGGCAATGCCCGTATGGGGATGGGCTGATGCCGGTGAGCAGGTGACGGTGAAATTTGCCAAGAAGACCTATACCGCAACAGCCGCTGCCGATGGCAGTTGGCGCGTGGATATGGCGAAGATGAAGGCGGGCGGTCCGTATGTGCTTACCGTCAACGATATAGAGATAAAGAATGTGATGGTCGGTGACGTATGGCTCTGCTCCGGACAGTCAAACATCGACATAGACCTTGAGCGTGTCTATCCGCAGTATAAGGACGAGATAGATAACGACAAGGATGATATGGTGCGTATGTTCCAGGTGCAGAATGTGCCAGTCCTCACCGGTCCGCAGAAGGACGTAAAGGCAAAGTCATGGCGCACGCTGTCCAAGGACAACTGTTGGAAATTTACGTCACTGGGATACTTCCTCGGTAAGCGAATGCGTAAGAGCACTGGCGTTGCTCAGGGCATCATACAGTCTTCATGGGGTGGAACGCCTATCGAGGCATGGCTGCCTGTTGACTCCATGATGAAGTTCAATGAGAAGATGGTTGCAGAGATGAAACTCTATCAGGATGAGGAACTCGTCAAGGCAATCAACAACTTCAATAATCGCTCCAATAACCGTTGGCAGCAGGTGCTTGACGAGATGGATCCAGGCGTTAGCGGCAAGTGGACAACATTGGAGTATAATGATAGCGAATGGCAGTCTGCGGGACAGTACAGCCTTCCTGTGAAGACCACGGGACAGTTCTGCGGTACCTATTGGTTACGCCAGCATATCACCGTAGATAAGGCGCATGCCGGCAAGGCTGCAAAGCTTTTGCTCGGTACGCTGTATGATGCTGACTACACTTACATCAACGGTAAGGAGGTAGGACGCACATATTACCAGTATCCTCCACGCCGTTACAATGTGCCAGAGGGCGTATTGCGCGAGGGTGATAACGTTATCGCGGTGCGTATCATCAACAAGAGTGGCAAGCCATACTTCTATAAGGATAAGCCACATCGCATAGAGTTTGCCGATGGCTCAAGCATAGAACTCGCCCTGCAGTGGCTTACTCACGATGGTGTGCAGATGCCACGTCAGCAGAGCGCTTCACTGTCATTGCAGAACATGGCGTCAACACTCTACAATGGTATGCTCAACGGTCTTGCACCATACACACTCTCTGGTGTCGTGTGGTATCAGGGTGAGTCAAACACAGGCAAGCCACTGGAGTATGAACCAATGCTCGGATGCCTCATGAACTCTTGGCGTCTGCTCTTCCAGCAGCAGGACCTTCCTTTCACCATCGTACAGCTTGCCAACTTCATGGCACCGTCAGAGAAACCGCAGAACAGCGGTTGGGCACAGCTACGCGAGAGCCAGCATAAGGCAGCCCTGAAGGACAATCGTGCAGAACTTGCTGTGGCAATAGACCTTGGCGAGGCTGATGACATCCATCCTTTGTTGAAGAAGGACGTGGCAGAACGTTGCGCATTAGCCTTCGATCATCTCGTCTTTGGCAAGAAGGTACTCCTCTCTCCTGAGGTGACGGCGGTGGCAGTAGCCAACGGCAGTGTGACAGTGACCTTCGACCAACCATTGCAGGAAAAAGAACTGAAAGGCTTTGAACTAGCCGCTGCGGACAAGAAGTTCCAGAACGTCCAGGCAACAGCCAAAGGCAACGTTGTCACCATCGCAATACCAGCAGGTATGACACCATCCTTCATTCGCTACGCATGGAAGGACAATCCGATAGAAGCCAACCTCCGCGCCCTCAATGGTAACCTCCCAGCCGTACCATTCGAGAAGAACATCAAGTAATAAGGTTCTCCTTTAATCATTGGCAGGAAACGAACAAACTGTTCCTGTAATATAAAAAAGCAATCTGTAAGCAAAAGGGATGAAATGCTTACAGATTGCTTTTTTACTCTTGTCATGTTTGAAGACAAAATCAAGTGCCTCACGAAAGGCAAGCGAACCCAAATAGTTAGGGGAATGGTTTATTACCATCACTTCTTGTTCTTGTGTCATAGTTCATCCCAATTATTGTACTTACGTGCTTCTTTGTAGATTCGATAACTTATCGGAGTACCTTCAAGTATTCTTCTATTACCATATTCCATACGCTGGATATAGACATAGTAACCCTTCTCTTTGAAGGCTCGTGCAACTTTATCGGCAACACTTTTAGATGGGCAGTTCTGATAGAAGTCACCAGTAATGCCCCAATCTATGTAAGCAGTGCCGATAGCACATTCACCATGTTTGTCCTTACCTGTGGTCAACTGCGTGAGAACTTCGCTCACAACATTCTCGTAATCGTTCATCTGAACTTCGTTTAGTGGAATTTCAATCATAATTGATATTTATTGGTTTGATGATGCAAAGATAGTATAGTAGATTTGTTCTCACAAGGGTCAATAGTGCACATTTTGCTATTTCTGAACCAAAATTACTTGATATTATGCTAAAGTTTGCGAAAAACATCAAACTTTTGGTCATTTATGCCAGTGTTTTGCGTTAAATTTGATATATCTTTTGTCCAGAATTATTTTTTTTGTTACCTTTGTGCTACATTATTTATAATATATGGAAAAAGAAGCAAAGGACTTGAACAGAATAAAGCGGGTTCTCGTTGAAAAGAAAAAGACCAACCGTTGGCTTGCTGAACAGTTAGGTAAAGACGAAGCAACTACATCAAAATGGTGTACAAACAACGCACAACCAAATCTTGAAACTCTCATAAAGATAGCAAGTATCTTAGATGTGGAGGTTCAAGAACTTATTCGAGTTCCAAACTCAAACGTATAGTGAATCCTGATGAAAAAGATAGAATCTACATTCTCATTATTTGATTTCTGCAAAAAACGCGCTGATAAGGTGCAGATCTTTGGGGAAGAGTATGAAAGTCAAATTATTAAATTGGCAACCGATATAAGAAAATATCTTGACTCCACAACTTTATTTGCTGGGGGAGTCGAGAAAGAAATCGATGCTTTTCGTAAAAGTAACGTGACTATGATGTTGTCATTATTATCTAAAGAAGTCGATGTCAGCGAGTTCGACCCACATAATTTCGGAATCGGTTACAATGAATTGCGCTATCTCTCAATTGATACAGAAGGTAATCCTCTGTTTGAATCAAACAATGTACACGATTGGGAAAGAGGCGAGGACTCATATAAAGTTTTTGCCTGGGAAGACTTGACAGATTACGAGAAACCAGCACTCGAAGATATTTTGAAACAAATCGTAAAACAAAAGTTGGCAGCATGAATTGGACACGAGAACATGAAATAGTGGCACTTGACCTTTATTGTAGAATTCCGTTTCAGAAAGCCAACAATTCAAATAAGGATATCCAGCGTCTTGCGCACCAGTTGGGCAGAACTGTTAATTCCGTCAAAATGAAGATTGGCAACTTTGGTTCCTTTGATCCCGAATTAAAACGTTTGGGCATTGTTGGACTTGCAGGCACAAGCCATTTGGATGAAGACATCTGGAATGAATATTACGGACATTGGGATAACTTGGCTTATGACGCAAGACAAATTCTTGCAACACTTCATCAAAAGCCAATTGAGGTCGAAGCTGAAATAGAACCACATACATTACCGCAAGGTAAAGAGCGAGAACGTATCGTTAAGCAGCGCATCAATCAGTCTTTCTTCCGTAATGCCGTACTATCATCATACTCTGAAAGATGCTGTATAACAGGAATCAACGAACCTCATTTGCTTGAAGCCGCCCACATAATGTCATGGAAGGAGGATGAAACAAACCGAACGAATCCGAGCAATAGGCTTTGCATGAATGCACTTATGCATCGTGCTTACGACCGGATGCTGATAAGCGTAACACCTGATTACGTTATCTGTATTTCCGATAAACTACTGGAAGATGAAGCTACCAATGAACGTCAGTTAGACTTTTTCCGTAAAGTAAATGGTCAGCCGATAATCAAGCCTAATCGCTTTTTGCCCGAGCGCGACTTCTTGGCACAGCATTATGACAGATTCTTACATACATTATAAAATATGGCAAAGAAAATAATAGTACAAAATACAGAAATCACTGTTTCCCAGATGGGTGGTGAAGATTATATCTGCTTGACAGATATGCTGAAAGCAAAGGATGGTGATTTCTTTGTAACCGATTGGCTTCGAAACCGCAATACCATGGAGTTTCTTGGTGTGTGGGAAAGAGTTCATAATCCAGATTTTAATTATGGCGAATTCGCCACAATTAGAAATCAGTCGGGATTAAACAGTTTCAAGATCAGTGTCAAGGAATTTGCTGCCAAGACAAATGCAATTGGCCTTCAAGCCAAGGCTGGCCGATACGGAGGTACGTATGCCCATAAGGACATTGCCTTTGAATTTGCAATGTGGATAAGTCCTGAATTCAAAGTTTATCTCATCAAGGATTATGAACGACTTAAATCTGCAGAGCAAGCTCAACTTGGTTGGTCGGCAAAACGTGAACTCTCGAAGATCAACTACCGCATCCACACCGATGCCATAAAAGAGCATTTGTTGCCGCAAGAGGTAAGCAGAGAAGTTGCTGCTTTGAAATATGCTGATGAAGCAGATGTGCTCAATGTGGCGATGTTCGGCATTACGGCTAAGCAATGGCGCGATGCAAACCCTGACAAGAAAGGAAATATACGTGATTATGCCAGCATCAACGAACTGATCTGTCTCTCGAATATGGAGAACCTCAATGCGGTGTTCATTGAACAAGGTGTACCGCAGCATGAACGTCTTATCAAACTCAACAAGATAGCTATACATCAAATGCAGGTGCTAGAAGATACGGGAGGAAGGAAATTGCTTCAGTGAGTATGCCTGGTTCTACATCGGCAATCAAAACTGCTGTTGAGAAGGTTGCCGAAAGCAATCCTTTCAAATTCAATGGAGCAAATATAGAGGCTTTCTATGCTCACAAAATGAAGGTTTTGCTTCTTGATGCTGCCCTTGGTATGACTCCAGCCAAAGAATGGACTGGACAGTACGATGCCAATGGTGGCTACCTTGTAGTAAAGAGGGACGGTGAACTCGTTTGCTATCACTTCTATAACAGGAATGACGTAGAAGATTATCTTTACAACAACACTCGATTTGAACGTGCAAGTCGTAGCCGTTATGGATTAGGCTCACTGTATCAAGAATCAGGTGAGACGTATATCAAACTTAATCTGCAAATTAGACTCAAAAAATAAATCTTATAAGATTGCCAATGTTGTTCGTAATGTTGAAAAGTGTATGAGTAGAATAGCATCTATACATAGATTGTTCTTAGTGACATTATTAAGCCTTGCGTCTATAAGCGGTTATGCGCAAGACAACATCACTTACAACTACAAGAATAAATTTAGTTTTACACTGCCCTCAACGTTGGAAGTGCAACTGGACGATAATGTACAATTGTCATATGTAAGCTATTCTAATGGAGGAAAAAATGCAAGTATTTCAAAGACTGATGTATCAGATCGAGTGGTTTGGCAGCAAAAAGGATTGAATGCTCCTTCTTCAAAGCAAGTTTTTGAAAAGTACTGTAGAGTGATAACTATTTATGCAGAAACTGACCCGGGTGATGTCCCTGCTAGATATGAAGAATTTTCTGTGGATGAAGAGTTCTGGGATGAACAGTTAGCAGAAGCAGAAAAAGAAGCAAAGAAGGTCAACCTAAAAATAATCAAAGTGCTTGGATTTGATGTAATATCAGTAAACGGTTATCCTGGCTACTATTTCTGCTATCTAAGAACTGGATGGAAAAATGCCCCACCAGTAGTTGTTTACCAATATATGCTTTTCAATCACAATGAGTTGTGTCAAATATCTTTCTCTTATCATCAGAGTGAGGCACAGGATTGGGCAAAAATTAAAAATCAAATAGAAAAAACCTTTGTTTTCAAATAAATTATGAAGTCATATACAAAAATATTATATCTGTCCACTTTCCTATCTATATTATGTTCTTGTGCATCAAACAAGAAAGGAAATACCGATGCTATTGAAGAAGATGATCCTGATAGTGAAATGTGCGAAACATGTGAAGGAAGAGGTTTTTTTGTAAAGACTTGTGGCGAATGCGATGGAGAAGGTGCAGTAGAATGTGACAACTGCGATGGTACAGGAAGGGAGGAATGCACAATGTGTTTTGGAAAAGGAAAGAAAAAATGCACATGGTGCTATGGTAATGGCCGAGAAAAATGTAGTTCGTGTCACGGTTCTGGTGTCAACCTTTACGATGAAGAAGAAGCTTGTTCTTCTTGCAATGGTAAAGGGTACAAGGAGTGTACTACATGTTGGGGAAAAGGTTATGACGAATGTTCATATTGCTTTCATCAAGGTTATGAAGACTGCGATGATTGCGATGGTGAAGGTCGTACAGAATGTGAAGAGTGTGAAGGACATGGTAAAATAAAAGTCACTTGCACTGAATGTGAAGGTGAAGGAAAAATCCTAAAGTAGAAAATAATATTGAAGATTATTAATTTGACTTCTTAAATATTTAATAGTTATGAAGAAATTTTGCATACTAATAATTTGCTTCATGTTGTCTATGACAGTATCGGCAGAATTGAAATATTTTAAATTTATGGGAATACCAATGGGACAGAATATTGAATCATTTTCTAGAGCCCTTAAAAATAAAGGTTTTACAATAAGCCCAGATAACGAATACTACGACCTCGGAACAAGAGTATTTGAGGGATATTTTTTTGACGAGAGGTCTAAAGTATTTGTTCTGTATGAGAAGCCTAAAGAATTGCGAAATGTATATACTGTTGCGGTTCAGATAAAAGGATCATCAAAAGACTATTTGCAACGATTAGGAAACAAAATTCAAGAAATTATAGAAAATAAATATTTCTATAACTATCATTATTTAGACGAAAATTCTTCAATCAAGTTACCATGTGAATATAACATATACAACAGCAAAGACGAAGAAGATGTTATTCCTGTTGGAAGGATTTCCATTGACGTTTCCTATTCTGAAACAGAATCATGCTATGAATTAACTATATTTTATAAAGATTTCATGCTATGTGCCTTGAATGAAATGGGAAAAGAACTTGATGTTTAATATGCAACTTAAACTATTATAAACTGAAAAAAATATTACATGAAACGATTTGCTTTAATATTCATTGCTCTATTGTTTATAAACGCATTAAACATTCATTCACAATCTTTTCAAACTAAACAATATTGTGAATTGGTAACAAACACGTTAGGGAGTTTCTTGGATAATCCATTTCATCACGATAACACTGTAAAGGTAAAAGCTTTGCTCGATCAGCAGAAAAATGTTGGGGAAGAAATGAGAGATGCAGCCTGGAATTATAATCAACACGGAGACATTCCCTATTATAACAATTCACTAAAATTAATTAAAACATTTTGCATTTTTATTGATGTTATTGAACGAGGTGGATATGGTTCTCCATCTGTTGATAATACTGATATGGTTGATATTGTTGATCCAATACTAAAAAGTTTTGGATGGGAGAAATCTCTGTTATGCTCCTGTCAATACATAGAAATTTATCAATATAAAAAAGATAATTTCAAGATGACAATGGTAAAGAACACTCGTCCTTATGATTGGACAGGTTTTGTAAGTTACAAAATTTATCATATTGACCCTTTTTCAAAGAAGATGAAACCTATAATGACACATCTTACGTCTGATGGTACATGTCAATTTTTGAATTATAAAGATGACTCCTCAAAGTTTGTCTATCATGCGATAAAGAAGGTAGAGTCAAGGATAGGTTCTGATACAAAATGGTAGTTATTTGATTAAAAATCATAGGCATAAAAAAATATTTGATATAAAAGTTTAGATGTTGTAGGAAGGGCTGATGGAACTTCCGTAAGACCAGTTTCATATTAATTCAAAATACAATTGTTATGAGAAATAGATTGTTAATTGTAGCTGCTTTGTTATGTTACTTTATGGTAGCATCGTCACAGACCCAAATGAAATTCATGGGAATTTCATTTGGATCAACTGCCACCGTCTTCAAACAAGCTCTAGCAAAGAAAAATTGTAAATTCGTTTCAGAAGAGACATTTGCTCCTGGGCAAAAGAAATGGGATTTTCATGGAAGTTTCTGGGAATTAAAGCAATGCAAAATAACACTTTTTGATTATAAAAGTAATGGAAAGATAACATCTGCATACGTTACCCAGGATTGTTATGACTATTCAATGGATCAATATAATATAATGATTCATGAGTTAATTATGGATATAACTTCAAAATACGGGAAACCAACAGATACAAGAATTGTACAAGTTGTAAGTAATAATGTAGAGACTTACTGGAAATTAAAAACTGGTACAATTCGTATACATTATAACAACTCAAAACCTGTTTATGTAGGAATAGAGTACAAAAGTAATTTAGAATACGATATTCAATTTAAGGAAGAAAGCAATAAAAGGAGAAAAGCTAAGCAGGACATATAATTCTTTTATAAAACAATTCAGTTCACATTAAACTCATCAGCTATGAAAAAAATAACATTGTTAATGATGTTTCTGGGTATCAGTTTGTTGACATTCTCTCAGCAACACATGAAGTTTATGGGAATACCATTGGATGGAAACATTAATTCCTTTCATCAAAAGCTTCTCTCAAAAGGATTAAGACCTGACAAAGGGGCTAACGCTGTAACACCAGTAGGAATAAGAATGTACAATGGAGATTTTTGTGGATATGATGCAACTATTGTCGTTTTTTATGAAAAGAAAAGTAAGAATGTATATTCTGCCAAAGCTGTAGTTAGACAGTCTGACACTTCAAGAGCAAAATCTATATCCAATGATTTAACAAGCCGTCTTTTTAATAAGTATGGAGGAAATGTCGGTGAGGATGACAACGGTTTTGCTACATTTGAATATCATATGATGGAGAAGATTCCAGAATTGGGAGAATGTTTTTTCAATGAAATAGGTGTCATCACCCTCAATGTAACAAATCCCGAGTATGACTACTTCATTCATATTGAATATTATGATTCTGCGAATGGAGAGAAAAATGAAGAATCGGAAGATTCTGACTTATAAATATCTAAGAAGAAAACTACTTCAGACCGATACAAACAAATGGAAAAAGACACAAATACACAAGTGATTGGTTATGGATATAAAAAATGGGTTCTAATGCTAAACGGTAATGTTAATGCCCACGCATCTGGACTTTATATTTTTGCTATTCAAAATGACAATCATATATCCTTTGAACTTTTGATTTTGAAGTAAGGGCAAAATATATGGGATAAATTTAATATTGTCTATCCTGGTCAATATCCTTCTGAGAAAAGAGTAATAGCATATGAAGAAGGTGATTGGTATATTCCACTCGCTTTTCATTATATACCATTCTATCAAAAAGGTAGTAAATATTGGAAAGAAGGGAACGAAGATAATCAAATTATTAACGATGATGAATATTGGCCTTCAAATTTAAAAGTAGAAGCAATACAATATGACAACAAGGTGTATTATCGCTTAGAACATAATCTATTTGCTGATAATGAATATCCGTTCACATATAAATATAAACCAGTGCCTCATGCTGATTATTCCTATGTGAATGCTGATTATTTCAAAGATCTAGAAATCAAAGGTTATGCTGTATTAGCAAATCATCAAGCAACTAAATTTACAGAAATAGATCATCAAATTCATTGGGATTTGATGGATAATCAATAATAAGAAAAAACGTTGCCTTGGGGAGTCTATGACAATCAAAAGCTCCACACCTGACAAAGCCAGATGCAGAGCAAACTATCAATACAAATCCTCCGCAGTGCGCTTAGATTTACTCTCCGCAACACCATGCTTGCGCTCATAGGAACGGATGCCATCTCGGAACATCTTCTCAACGAGTGACCGAAGGGAAACACACTCTTTGCTACAGATATTGTGCAGTTTATCAGTCTGGGCAACGCTGCATTCACATGAGAAACGCTTCCATGGCTCGGTAGTAGGCGGTCGTTTCTCCCTCTTCTTACGTTCCTTCTTAGGAGGTTTGTCTGCTGGAACTGGAGCATAACCAGGCGAAGCAGATGATGAAGTCTCTAACATAAAAAAGCAATCTGTAAGCAAAAGGGATGAAATGCTTACAGATTGCTTTTTTGTTTTTGGGCGGGGCGAGATGCAATCTAGAATGATGAGATGGGGAA
>JAGHTW010000201.1 GCA_018065145.1 Candidatus Prevotella equi | reverse complement strand
TGATAATTTGGCAGTTTCGCAGAAAATTAGTAATTTTGCACCTTGATATATTATACACGCGCATGAAAGTATCAATAGTAAAATACAACGCAGGTAACATTTTTAGCGTTATCAATGCCGTTAAACGTCTCGGCATTGAGCCTCTGTGGACTGACAATCCAGAGGAGTTGATGGCTTCTGACAGGGTTATCTTTCCTGGACAGGGCGAGGCGAGCAACGCCATGGAGTACCTGCGCAAACGTAATCTCGACAAAGTAATAGCAGACCTCAAACAGCCTGTCCTCGGCATTTGCATAGGACAACAGTTGTTGTGTGAGCATTCTGAAGAGGGCGACACCGACTGTATCGGTATCTTCCCGACAAAGGTAAAGCGTTTTCAACCAAACAAACACGAGGAGAAAGTGCCTTGCATGGGATGGAACTCGCTGGAGTTAATTCATAATTCTGATGGCGTTTCACCTCTATTCAAGGGACTTGGCGAGAAGGACTACGTATATTTCGTTCACTCCTACTACTGCGAGTTGTGCGAGAATACCATAGCACAGTCTGACTACATCCTGCCTTACAGCGCTGCGTTACAGAAGGATAACTTCTTCGCTACGCAGTTCCACCCAGAGAAGAGTGGCATGGTAGGACACAAGATTATCGAGAACTTCGTGAACTTGTAGTCCCCTAACAATTTTCAACTTTCAATTCTCAATTCTCAACTTTCAATTTTCAATTCTCAACTTTCAATTTGAATGATAGAACTGATTCCAGCAATAGATCTCATAGAAGGCAAGTGCGTACGCCTGACAAAGGGTGAGTACGACAGCAAGAAGATATACAACGAAGACCCTGTGGCTCAGGCAAAGGAGTTTGAGTCGTTAGGTTTCAAGCGTCTGCACATGGTTGACCTTGACGGCGCCAAGTCAAAGCATATCGTCAACGACGCTGTGCTGAAGGCTGTCACTGAGGCAACAGGTCTCGTAGTGGATTTCGGCGGCGGCATAAAGACAGAGGAAGACATAGAGAAGGCTTTCGCTGCTGGTGCTACGATGGTGACATTGGGCAGCGTGGCGGTGACGAACCCTGACCTCTGCGAGAAGTGGATAAAGAAATACGGCGCAGAGAAAATCATCCTCGGTGCTGACGTGCGCAACGGCAAGATAAGCATCAACGGATGGAAAGAGGACTCTGATGAGGACCTGGTGCCATTCCTGAAGAAATATATCGCCATGGGCGTGAAGAACGTGCTCTGCACAGAGATAAGCAAGGACGGCACTCTCGCTGGTCCTGCTATAGAGTTGTACGAGCGTATCATGGCAGAATATCCTGGTCTGCATCTCATTGCCTCTGGCGGTGTGTCATGCAACAAGGACATAGAAGACCTCAACGCGAAGAATATCCCTGCCGTAGTTTTCGGCAAGGCGTACTACGAGGGACGTATTCGAATTGACGAATTGACAATGTAACGAATTAACGAATTATATGTTAGCAAAACGTATCATACCATGCCTGGACGTTAAGAACGGCGAGACGGTGAAGGGAACGAACTTCGTTAATCTCCGTTCGGCAGGTGACCCTGTGGAACTGGGCAGACGATATAGTGAAGAGGGTGCTGATGAGCTTTGTTATCTCGACATCACCGCGTCACACGAGGGAAGAAAGACATTCACCGATATGGTGACACGCGTGGCTCGCGAGATAAACATTCCGTTCACCGTGGGCGGTGGCATCAACGCCATAGAGGATGTGGACCGCATGCTTTCTGCTGGTGCTGACAAGGTGAGCGTGAACAGTGCTGCGCTGCGTCGCCCAGAGTTCATCGATGAGATAGCATCAAAGTTCGGTTCGCAGGTTTGCGTCTGCGCCATAGACGCCCGCAACGATGAGGATGGATGGCACTGCTATATCAACGGTGGCAGAATACGCGTGGAGCGTACCCTACTCGACTGGGCAAAGGAAGTGGCAGACCGTGGTGCGGGAGAGATTCTCTTCACATCAATGAACCACGACGGCGTGAAGCAAGGCTTTGCGAACGAAGCTCTCGCCATGCTCGCCGATGCGCTGCCTATACCTATCATTGCCAGTGGCGGTGCAGGATGCAGAGAGCATTTCCGCGATGTCTTCACAGAGGGTAAGGCTGACGCTGCTCTCGCCGCATCGGTATTCCACTTCGGTGAGATACCGGTTCCAGACCTGAAGCAATGGCTGAGGAATGAAGGAGTAGAGGTGAGGATATAAAAGCCTTTCCGGCTTTTAGAAAGTAAAAAGAAAAAAAGGTAGAAGTAATAAGTATTAAGATGACTGTAGATTTTGAAAAGGGCGGTGGTTTGGTCCCTGCCATCATACAGGATGTAGATACCAAGAACGTACTGATGCTTGGCTACATGAACGAGGAGTCACTGAAGAAGACTCTTGAGACAAAGAAGGTTACATTCTGGAGCCGCGGCAGACAGTGTCTGTGGACAAAGGGAGAGACAAGCGGAAACTTCCTTGATTTGGTTGATATCAAGGTGGACTGCGACAATGACACTCTTCTCGTGAAGGTGCATCCGCACGGACCAACATGCCACACTGGTACTGACACTTGTTGGGGAGAAGAGAATAAGTAATAAGAGACCCACCCCGACCCTCCCTGAGAGGGAGGGAGAAAGTAATAAGTAAAAATTAATAATTAATATATAAATGGAAAATAATTCACAGAATCCACTCCTGTTCCTCAGCGAGTTGCAGGATTTTATTGAGACACGTCACAAGGAAATGCCGGAAGGCAGTTACACTACATCACTCTTCAAGGATGGTGTTAACCGTATGTCACAGAAGGTTGGCGAGGAAGCATTGGAACTTGTCATCGAGGCTTGTAATGGTACTAACGAGCGCATGATCTACGAGGGATCAGACATGTTGTACCACCTCATCGTTCTCCTCACCTCTAAGGGACTGCGCATAGAGCAGTTGGCAGAGGAACTGATGGAGCGTCACAACCCTGGTTGGAAGAAACACTAAAATATATAATTGAAAATTCAGAATTGAGTCAACTTTCAATTTTCAACTTTCAATTTGGACCATGCTGATAGATTATAAGAACGTAAACATCACTCACGATGATGGTGAGGCAGTACTCAACAGCGTTGACTTCAAAGCCAATGCTGGGGAGTTTATATATATAATAGGTAAGGTGGGCTCAGGTAAGAGTTCGCTGCTGCGCTCGTTCTACGCTGACATAGACATTGATGAGGCTTCAAAGGCACAGGTCTTCGATCACGATTTAATGAAGATACGCCGCAAGGATGTGCAGACACTGAGAAGAGAGATGGGCATCATCTTTCAGGACTTCAAGCTATTGACAGATCGTAGCGTTAGACAGAACCTGGAGTTTGTGCTGAAGGCAACGGGATGGAAGGCGAAGGACGACATAGACAAGCGTATAGCTGAAGTGCTGCATGACGTAAAGATGGAGGGTGTGGAGAACAAGATGCCACACGAACTGTCTGGCGGAGAACAACAGCGCATCGCAATAGCACGTGCCATGCTCAACAGCCCGAAGATGATTCTTGCAGATGAGCCAACAGGAAACCTTGACCCAGAGACTGCGGATAATATCATGGGACTGTTCAAAGACATCGCTTCTACTGGCACGGCTGTAATTATTACCACGCATAACCTACCTATGCTCAGTAAATTCCCTGGTATAGTCTATCAGTGTGAAGAGGGAAAAATTAGTGATATAACAAAGGAATACAAACAATAACAAACAATAAGGACACAATGAAAGTAATGAAATTCGGCGGCACCTCTGTTGGCTCACCAGAGCGCATGAAGGAAGTCGCAAAGCTCGTAACAAAGTCTGGAGAACCAACATTTGTTGTTCTCTCTGCAATGTCTGGTACTACAAACTCTCTCGTTGAAATCTCTGACTACCTCTACAAGAAGAACCCAGAGGGAGCACAGGAGGTTATCAACCAGCTGGAGAAGAAATACATGGGTCACGTGGAGGAGCTCTACTCTACTGACGCAATGAAGAAGAAGACAACAGAACTGCTGAAGAAGGAGTTTGACTATCTTCGTTCTTTCACTAAGGATACATTCACTTCTTTCGAGGAGAAGATTGTTGTTGCTCAGGGCGAGGTAATGTCAACAAACATGGTGACAAATTACCTTAACGAGCAGGGTATCAAGACAATTCTTCTTGATGCACTGGACTTCATGCGCACAGACAAGAATGCAGAGCCTGACATGGCTTACATCAAGGAGCACCTTGCTGAGGTGATGAAGAAGAATCAGGGTTACCAGATTTACATCACTCAGGGCTTCGTATGCCGCAATGCTTATGACGAGGTTGATAACCTGCAGCGTGGTGGTTCTGACTATACTGCTTCTCTTATCGGTGCTGCTATGCTTGCCGACGAGATACAGATATGGACCGACATCGATGGTATGCACAACAATGACCCACGTATCGTGGATAAGACAGACGCTGTACACCAGCTGAACTTCGAAGAGGCTGCTGAGCTCGCTTATTTCGGTGCTAAGATCCTGCACCCTACATGTGTACAGCCTGCTAAGTATGCTGGTATTCCTGTTCGTATCAAGAACACTATGGACCCAGACGCTGACGGCACTGTTGTTGACAATGTCCTCGTTCGCGGTAAGATCAAGGCTGTTGCTGCAAAGGATAATATCACTGCTATCAAGATTAAGTCTTCACGCATGCTCCTTGCTACAGGTTTCCTGCGTAAGATCTTCGAAATCTTCGAGCAGTACAATACTCCTATCGACATGATTACTACCTCTGAGGTAGGTGTTAGCGTTACTATCGACAAGACTGCTAACCTCACAAAGATCATGGATGAGCTGAAGAAGTACGGCACTGTGACTGTTGACTCTGACATGTGTATCATCTGCGTGGTAGGTGACCTTGACTGGAGCAACGTTGGTTTTGAGACTCTCGTTACTGACGCTATGGCTAACATCCCAGTACGTATGATTTCTTACGGCGGTTCTAATTATAACATCTCATTCCTCATCAAGGAGTCAGACAAGAAGCAGGCATTGCAGAACCTCTCAGCTAAGTTGTTCAACTAAGATACACTCCCCATCCCTCCCTGTGAGGAGGTGGAATGCGATAGTTTATTAATAACACAAACAAATACCGTGATTCCCACAGCGGTTAGGACTCCCTCCCTCGCAGGGAGGGTTGGGGTGGGTCTATCTATGGATATTTCTAAATTCAAAGACATCGAAACACCTTTTTATTATTATGATAAGAAGGTGCTCGATGATACTCTTGCCACTATCAAGGCAGAGTTGGACAAGCATCCTGGTTATCACCTGCACTATGCAATAAAGGCGAATGCTAATATTGACGTATTGAAGGAGATTCAGAAGGCTGGCTTCGGCGTTGACGCTGTCAGCGGTGGCGAGATACAGCAGGCCCTTAATGCGGGTTTCGATGCTTCAAAGATTGTTTATGCCGGTGTTGGTAAGGCTGACTGGGAGATTAACCTTGGTCTTGAGGCGGGTATCTTCTGCTTTAACGTTGAGTCTGAACCTGAACTCCAGATTATCAACGAGTTGGCTGCTGTCAAGGGGATGGTGGCACGTGTTGCTTTCCGTATCAACCCTAACGTTGGTGCTCACACACACGCTAACATCACTACTGGTCTGGCAGAGAACAAGTTCGGTATAGCTATGGAGGACATGGAACTTGCAATAAAGGAGGCTAACGAACTGCCTAACGTAGAGTTCATCGGACTGCACTTCCACATCGGTAGCCAGATACTGGAGATGGATGACTTCGTAGCATTGTCAAACCGTATCAATGAGCTGCAGGATCGTCTGGAGGCACAGGGCATCACCGTTAAGAACATCAACGTTGGTGGTGGTCTCGGTATCTCTTACACAGATCCTGATGGTAAGCCAATACCTGACTTCGGTAAGTATTTCGATACTTACGCCAAGAACCTCAAGCTTCGCGAAGGTCAGCAGTTGCACTGCGAGCTCGGTCGTGCCGTAGTAGGTCAGATGGGTAGCCTTATCACTAAGGTGCTATATGTAAAGCAGTGTCACATCAAGCAGTTTGCTATCGTTGACGCTGGCATGAGTGACCTTATCCGCCCTGCTCTCTATGACGCACACCACGAGATACAGAACCTTTCAAGCACTGAGGCTGAGGAGGTTTACGACGTTGTAGGTCCTATCTGCGAGTCAAGTGACGTATTCGGCAAGGAAGAGAAGTTGCCGAAGTGTCATCGTGGCGACCTCATCGCCCTCCGCTCTGCCGGTGCCTACGGCGAGATAATGGCTTGCCAGTACAACTGCCGCAAGCTGCCAAAGGCGTACCTGATGTAAGATATAATTCTGCGCTACGCATATACAAATAAAAAACACGAAATACAATGTATTTCGTGTTTTTTATTTACTAATAGTATAAATCTTTATAAGCTATATTACGACGTCACTTTTTTAACCCTTAATGTTGAACCCGAGAAACTTGTTTCTATCATGAAATATCGAACGTCATCGACCTCAATAAAGAACCTCACTTCAAATCCTTTTTTTGAGGATTTGACTCCATCGTATATTAAATTACAAGAAAAAGTCAAGTTAAGTTGGTATTGTTCTAATGTCATTTTACCTTCTTCGTATCTTTCAGCTAAAGTATTGCAATGCTGACGTTCAAAAGCGATTGTCGATAGATAACTCGAGGTATATATTGGAGACAAACCTATACCTATAGTATCTTCATTTAATTCATCAACAGATACTATATAGTTATCATTAGCCGGATGTCCATAGATAGCGCCATACTTCAGAGTATGACCAGATAACTTTTCAAGCAGCGATGATTTAAATTCCCAATACACATAAGGATTTTTATTAATATGATCTTTCTGAAAATCTGCATCTCTGTATTCGCATACTAACGTAACGACATCATCGTTTATTATTTTTCTTATATCACTACGGCTAAGTTCTTTTTGAGTATTATTATTTGGCAACACATCATCTTCACCACCACATGAAATAAAACTCAGTGATAAGACAACAGCACAAAAAGCTATTAAGGATATGTTGCACAATTTTTGTATTTTCATAAATCCTATTTCTTTGGGGTAAATTTAGTATATTTAGCTGAACTTCCGTCCTTAATCAAACCTGTACTCGTAATAGTAAATATGTCACCATTCGTAACATACAATTTATTTCCATCCTTGTAATAAGTGTAGTAGGTAGGAGAACCATAATATGACAACGTTCCGATAGTCTCGTAGTAATCTTTATCACTTGAAGTTATAATAGGATAAATCTTTGTTCCAAATGAACTTGAACTAGTTTTTCGCAATGTAGTAAAATAATATATAATGGTATTACTACTTTCTATCTTAAATACCGAGATAGTAGTTGGAATTGTTCCATACTTAGAACTGTTATAATTTATCCACGAACCGTCTGTAGAAAAGAGAGATGTTTTTTTCAGGTACCCTTTGTCTATGTCATTTTTTATAGCGTCAAACTTTGACAACGTAGGAAAAGATTCACGACTATACCATCCTGTAGATACAGAACCAGAACTTGAATCACTGTCACAAGAGAACAAGAGAGTAATCGTAAGAAAACTCAACAAACAAGCAATAAAATTAAATTTTGATTTCATTTGATAAAATAATTAAATAAAGAAGGAGCATAACCTTTTTCCGAATACTCGTTCTCAAATCTGGTACGGCCAAGCACCATTAGCACAAACAAGTATATATGAAAGGTTATGCCCCATAACAGGACATGAACCATTCACTATCTTGTTCTCGTGCTTTGAAATTGGCCGTTTCGATTTGAGAGAACAAGAGCGAAAGCTCAAGTATGATATGTATTTCGGACGATTACCTACCCTCGTGATTAAAAATATTAGTTAACACGTTAGCGCAAGTGGATGCATCCTTGATGCACCGTCCTTAGTTTAATTCAATTTCTTTTTCTCAGTTATTCTTTATTTTTTTGTTAGACATAGGGTGGGTTCTATTTTTTTCACCGTAATTATTATATGTTTAAGGTATAACAGTTTCATATCTTATAAGCACGGCAAAACCAAATGCGCGCGGTTTCAAAAACGAAAAGCGTATTTCCCAACCAAAAACGAAATGCGGTTTGAAAAACATTTTATCAGCATAAAAAAGGCATCTGAACACAAATTCCAGATGCCTTTTTTCTTTTCCATCACATCAGACATTCAAGTCGAATTTGACATTCTCTGAGCCATTCAAAAGCTCATGAGTCCTGTCGATGTTGCTCTCATAGATGTGAACATTTCCCAGATTCAATGTAATAGACTTCAAAGGAAGATCAATCTGCTTTGCCATCAAGTACAGATGATAGATGTCGGAAGGAAGACCAAGGTTAGCATCAGAACTTCTCTGATAAGCAGAAACAACCAGTTCCCCTTCATCAATCTGGAACTGCACAAGACTCAGGCATGGTGTCTGGTTGCTCTCTGCATCAGTAGAGCCGAGAAACAGCACATAGTTCTTGCTGTTGCGCTTCTCACGGTTTATTTTCTCAACAAGAGGCGGTAACTTCTCGAAATAGGTTGGATAACTATTGACCAGGATTGAACCGCAATAGTCCCACCAGTAGATGCCAGCCTCGCGGTATTTCTCCACATTGCGCTCACCCTGCATGAATAGTTTGAGTTCACTCTTCAATTTCTTCCTTGCGATGCTGTGTCCCTCAAAGATGTCGAGAAGATCTGCAGGTGTCATTGATAACTGTTCATTCAAGAGGTACTTGATGTTTCCCTTCTTGTTCTGTTGCATTTTGCCATTGGATAGAATCTTATCCAGCATTTTGTAGTATTTGTTCATAATTGCATGATTTTTAACTCTGCAAAGTTACTCATAATATACTACACAGAGGCAACTGCATCAGTAATCATGGTGCAGGGATTTTGCAGTCGTTTTTGAACTTCTTTAGAAGGTTGTAAACCTTTCGTTCGCTGATCTGGTATTTGTCGGCAAGCGAAGCAACAAGATACGATGTCTTTAGTCCACAGGCTTGCCCGTCTGTGTACTCATCAAAAAGTCCGATATATTGGGTGTCATCAAGCCCCAAATTAGCATTTTTCAATGCAATTATCATGCTTTGTGACACTTTTAACAGTTCTATTGCCTTCATTTCAAAAAAATTGTGTACCTTTGCACTGTCTCACTTATTTATACAAAAACGCCATACCGGCACGAGCAGAGGTATATTGCCCCTGGTCGTGTGCCGGCATGGCGCGTTGTTAATAATAAGTGAGACGATTGTTAACCGGCCAGGGGCTCTTTGTCCCCTTTAGCCTTACTCATAAATACTCCAGTCAATTTGTTCTTTCTCATGCCATGCAGATTCAAGGCACATCTGTATGTGCTGCTGCATACCCTGAACAAATGCCGTGAGTTCCTTCGTGTCCTTGAAAGTGTGAAGGACTGGCTCTTCATCAGAACCGAGCTTCACTGTCGGCAACTTGCCAAGGTTCCCATCTTTTGCCAGATTATAGGCAAGCGTGTAGTTCCTTTGGTTCTCATCCGAAAGCCAGACAGCAATACCATCCCACCTGTAGCCTTCAATAATAGCCTTCTGTGCGTTTGAACTGATCTGTGCAGTGATTGCACCCTTCACTTCGTCGATCGTCGGCTGATGGTCAAATGTGGTGCGCCAGTTATAGCCCATCTCATTGTCATCGTCCTTGCCGAAGCCATAGAACAAATCCCAACGGTTTCGGCCTACTTTCTGCAATCCGTCCTGGCGGATTGATGTACCATAAATTTTGTCCATCTTTGAAAAGTATTTAATCAGTGTTCAAATAGTATTTTAAGTGAAGCGGTATTTGATTTTGTTTACATCAAAAGCCTCACTCTCTATGACTGTAGAGAATGGGAAACCGTCTTCAATGTCACTCACTTTGTCGAGGATCTGCTTCATTTCTTCGGATGCAGTGAAGAACTTTGCCCACTCACCTGATTTCACATCCCTAAAGCTTACTATGTATCTGCCATCACCGTTCTTGGTGGTAACATCCTTCTCATAGTCATGCACCTCAATTTCCTTATTCACAATGGCACTCAATCTGACTGCCTTACCAGGAAAGCGTTTCTTGCCGTCCTCTGGGGTGTACGCAACACCCATTTCGCTGAACTTCTTCATGTGTTTATTTGTTAATATGAAATATAAATGTTTACAATCTGCGTGACAAGCCATCCCTTTGAATGAGCCAATGATCTCTTGCCGTCTTTTTCGACTCTTTACCTTTGCCAGATGCCTTGCTGCTTTCTGCTTTGTCCTCTTACGGATCAGTGAGTATTCTGCAAAGTGAACATAGCCGAGGTGGTCAAGCCCTTCCTCTATTGGTCGCACAGCTTCTGACTTCTTCACACGCAGTCCCAGCTTCTCAATCTCTGAGACATAGATGTCCCTCAGCTTCCACAGGTCTTTTTTATTATCTGACCAAAATACCGTATCATCGCAATATCTGTCATACAGGTATCTTGTTTCCTCGCCTTCAACAGTTTTAAGAGTGTACTTGTTCACATGTTCAAGCATGACATGATCCACAGGTGACAGGAAGAGGTTGGCAAAGCACTGTGATGACCTGAGCCCTTTGGAAAGACCTTTTGGCAGAAGCGTGATGAAGCAGTCAAGCATAGGCAGAAGCACAGGATCTGAAATGTAGTTCCTGATGACCTCCTTCATTTTATCCTGGTCTATATTGTCGTAGAAGTGCTCTATGTCATTCTGGTAATAGAACGCCATGAGCTCAGGAGCGTTCTGCAGGTCTTCTTCAATGATGTGATGAAGCCAGTGCATTCCCTTCCCCTTGACAGATGCTGCGGTATTCTTTATCAACGTGGTATAGGTGTATTTCTCCACTATTACCATGATTGCATGAATACCGATTCGCTTATAAACCTTTGGTGCCTGGCAATCGCGTTCTTTCGGTCCGTCCTTTACATGTATGTCCCTCACATCTTCCGGAAGGATGCGAAATGTACCGCTACCGATGTCCATTGTCAACTTCTCTACAATGGACTGTCGATGTGGTCTGTATTTCTCCCTTTGTTGCTTATACTCCAGATGATCTATAACATAGTCAAAGCTGTCGTACATGTTGTTCTCTGATATAATCTCAGGGATAAGATCATTCAGAGGAAAAATGTTGTTCATAAGCCTTCAGGGCCCTTAGTTATGTTCCGGCTTTCCACTTGCGTGCTGTTGCCGAGGCTCTAATCTCTCGCATATACGCTGATGACACGTCATCACTGCATTGGTGCGATTATCTGCCATGCTTGGCAGTAGCTCTTAATTCCAGACGCGCGCCGTAGTTCGTGTTCGAGTTCGAAGAGGCGTTATTCGCGTTCGAGTACACGAGACCGCCATTCGCATTCGCATTGTTGTTAGAGCGGTACACGGCACGGCCATTGAGATTATCTACCTTATTTTGAGGGTGCAAAGTTACAAAAATTTTCGCAAAAATCGACCGGCTAACGCCGGAAAGTGAGAGATGGAGCTCCCTACGGGCCTCCATCTGACGCTTTCTCGTCGTTACGCTATATCAACTCTATCGTTCCTCTGAAGGCCAGACGCGCGCCGTAGTTCGTGCTCGAGTACGAAGCGGCGTAAAACGCGTTCGAGAACACGAGACCGCCACACGCATTCGCATAGTTGAAAGAGCGGTACACGGCACGGCCAGTAGAATGAGTGTACCAATATCCATCACCATAGTTCTGGTTCCAGCGGCTGTTGTCGTTCGTGGTCTTTGATGGAACAACGTCCGCAAACCTGCCAAACTTCACTCTGCCGATGCAGTAACCTGATGGAACATTCAAACCTTGCACTGTGCGCTCTGTCTTTGTCAGAGGGTCAAAGATGTGCCAGACGGCATCTGTCGGATCTGCACCAGTCGGAACCATCTTGTTCTTCTTGTAGGTAGCATAGTCGGCAATGTTCACTGCCACATTGTCCATTGGCTCAGAGTTACATGCCATGAAGTTCTCTATGCCAAGAACCTTGTTGCCGCTTCCTGATGTCCACGCACTGTTTGCCTTGCCGATTGAATCAAATGCACCAGTGTTGTAGTTATTGCGCCAGCCGTTACTGCTGGAACTGCCTACACTTCTGCCTTGACCGCATACAGCCTGACCGTCTCTGTTGCCGACGATGGCAAAAAACAGGTTGGCAATGTCCTTACTCATTTCGTAGTCTATCATCTGATAGCCTTTGCCTCTGAGCCATGCCAGGTTCTGGAAGTCCTTCACCGTGTAATGAAGTGGCAGGTCTGCCACATCTGCAGGATCCTTTGGAAGAACATGACCTTCCTTGTCGTATGACCATCCTGTGTATGTGTTGCTGTTACTGTCACCAACCTTTGCCTGTACGCCCGAAACACTGCGAAGGGTTCCGTTCACCATAGCTGCTGCGTAGATGCCGCAAAGGTCAGGCTTGTGCTCCACCCAGTCAGGTTCTATGGCTTCAAGCTCACTGCTGTCAACGGCGATGGCTTCTGCATTGGTGAAACCAACTTTGGCTGCAAAGACTATGTATTTCGCTCCTGTAGGAACATTAGTGAAGGTATAGTCGCCATCAGTGAAGTCGGAATCTGCTGCCATGCCTGTAAGAGTGTACACATCAAGCATCTTGCCATCTTCATCAACAAAAATCGCGCCAATTCTGCTGCTTGCCACACCTGGCCAACGGACTTGCTTCATTCCTTCCACATCCATCATGTAGGTGTTGTAGCTGCTGTTAGTCCTAATAAATGCCTGGCTGCTATCAAATTTCAGCTCACCATCCTCTGTGAAGATTCCTGTATCTGTAGAGTCTGTAACTACAGAGTAACCAGCCTTAAGCAGTATTTCTGACAGTTTGAAGCGACGTACTACACTCGCTGACGAAATAGGCTCTTCATCAAGGGAAGACAGGAAAAGATACTTCTTATCATTCTTGAAGTCATTGATGCCCTTGTACCAGTAGTGAGGGTTATACATGAATGCGTCATACTCTCCCTTGTCGTATGTATTATTCAGGGCACGGCCATCTGCAAGCTTCGTATAGTCTCGCTCATCGAGGCGGACGCAGCGCATCTTTTCCTCTCCTGGGCTATAGAGACCAATGACTGGCTTCATGTTTTCCCATATCTGGCTGATGTGGGATGAAGGGGTGTAGTTGTTGCCAAACTCATAGCCTGTACTGTTGTCCAGGTTCGTGATGTTCTGGGGATCACCAACAGTATCTGCAAAGCTGATGCAGCTGTACTGGCTGTTGTGGATGCTCAGCTCTGGGAAATATGAGCGCATGGATGAAAGGGTCTCATTGCTTACGAAGTCCGTCATTATCCAGCGTCCTGTCAGTCCAGTACACTTTCCACTCTCGCCGTATGTGGCACCGCTTGCACTGAGTCCTGTCACACCTCCGTCAATAAGTGTCTGCAATACTCCTGACTGACCTGTCACATTGATATTTGCAAGACGGATGTATCTGATTGATGCACCTCCGGCTATAATATCAAGAAGCAGCTGTGCACAGTCTATCTTGCCACAGTCGGAAACAAGGATGCTTCTGACACTTCCAACACCTTCAAAGCTCAATCCACCAGGATATTTCAGGTTTGCCAGATTGGTGAATGAAAGTGATGTCATAGTCGATGGCAGTTCAAGCGTCTCTATTGGCGATGTCTCTGCAAGGGCAATCGTTGTCAGCGCGGATCCTTTTGCATACACTTCTGCAAGTCGAGGGCATGAAGCTGCTGAAATGGTCTCAACTTTGGTGTTCTCCGCATTGATCATCCTGAGGAATGGCATATCACCACAAGCCAATCCCGTAATGTATGGGTAGCTTGTCTCATTGGCTGCCTCTGCGTGCCATGTACCGCCAAGCGTCAGTTCCTCCAGCAATGTCATTGAGCCGAGATTGAGCGTTCCGCCACTGTTGGCCATCGTTACCTGGCTCATATCCATTGCGCTGATTCTGTCGCATTGGTAGATGTATATGAGGGCGTTGCTGTCATACACTGCCATGTTGAAGTCATGCGTCTCACCTGCCTCCATATAGCAGCTCTCACGGATCACGCCTCTGTTGTCATTACCGATGCCGAAATATCCGGTCTTGGCTGCCTTGATGCGCAAGTAGCCGCTTGACTTCGCAGCAAGACGGAAACTGATATATGTGTCAGTGAAGGAACCTGTACCATAGAAACCGTCTCTGATGCGCCATCTGCGCTGTATGAAAGAAGGAAGGGCTGTAAGACCGAGTCCCTGCAGAGCATAGAAGTATATGGCATCAGCGGTTGCAGTGAAATTGATGTACTTTCGTTCACCGTCATAGCTGCTCACCACCTTCGGCCACTTTTTGAGGCGCTTGGTGATGAAGAAGTATTTTGCTCCCTCTGGGCTGAATGGCTGTAGGGTCACGCCATCAACAGAGGTCTGTACGGAACGCATGGCAGAAGCAACATTCATCAGTGACAGCTCTCCACTCTCCTGAGTAGGACATTTCACATTCTGCTGATGGTAGATGTTCTGGAACAGCACAGAGCCCCATCCAGCGTATGGGTTTGTGTAGTTCTCATCCGTATCACGGTTTGGATCCATTTCCGCGTCAACAGTACAGCCACCGTCATTGTCCTTGCTGTTCGTCGTATCGCAGTCATAGACCTTGTTCAGATACATCCTGACATTCTCATCGCTGTTGTAGATGCCATTCTCTACCTTGCCGCCGTCATCGAGGAACCACATAGGCTGTGTGTTCTTTGCCCTCTGGTCAACGGCTGCCAGATAGTCCGTGAATACATCGTAAGCCATTACGCTCTGAGGTGATGCGTACTTGTAGAGTTCTGCATACCACTTTGCCTTCCACACGGCTTCAGGAACCTTTGAATAATCACATTCGTCGCAGAACCTGAGCCAGCGGTATAGTTCATAAGGGCACTTCTTGCCTAACGCATACGCAAGGGCAAGGTCATCGTCATCCACAAGACACTCAAAATAGAAGGTCCAGGCAGGAACAACGCTGAGATCCGTGATAGAACCTGCATCGACAAGTTTTCTCACCCAGGATGATGTGCTCACCGTCTCGTTTCCCTCTGCATCCACTGTGATCAGCGGATTCATCATGTCATCAAGGGAAGAAACGCCCTGGAACCAGTCAAAGCCCTGATAGTTCAAGAGCTCAAAGCCAGTGACAGGATTTAAGACCGTACCTTCAACATGCCACTTGCCGCTGTTGTCCTGATACATCTTGCCACCCTGCTCTTCCCATACGCTTCTTGTGGCATCATACTTCATGAAACAGTATGAGCTGCCACAGTAGAGGCTGAGAAGGTAAAGCTTGCCTGTGTTCACGGTGGAGTCGTTGCGGAATCGTGTCTTGATGTCCACAAGACTCTCATCCCTTCTGCCGAAGTATTCAACGAAACTGCCGTCACCATAGTTGAGGCATCCCTTGTTATATCCAGGAGTGTCTTTGAAACCGAGTGCAAGCTGTTCACTCTTGTCTTCCTTCCAGTTGCCCTTTGCGTGGAATATGATGTTTCCGCTTGAAGGAACCTCGTTGTCACAACGGAAGGTTGCGACATTGTGGTTTGCCGTCGAGTGATTCATCTGCAAGCCTTCCAGATGCACATCCCCCTTGTCGTAGGTACCATCAAAGGCTCTCTGCGCAGGGGTAAGGTACTGACCTCCGAGGGCGCGGAATGTGTTGTTCATCATGTCGCATACGCCACAGTCATTTGCATTGCCGGAATCAGAATAATCGACCTTCACCGTAATGAGATCCACAGGGATTGTGTTGTCGCCTACCTGCACTTTGTTGATCTTGGCAAGCTCTATTGCCCTGCGCCCTTCCTCTGTCGTTTCGTCAGGATTGAGAAGCGTGATGATGGTGTTCTTGTTCTTGCCCTTGCTCTTTGCCAGATAGTAGCGCTTGTTCTTGACAGGGCGCTTGGCTGATGTCGTTCCCTGGTTTCTTGTCTGAACCTCTGTTGCCATGAAGTTTGTCCATGGGCGCGCAGGGTTGTAGTAATACAGGGTGATGTAGTTCTTGGTGCTTGTGCTTGTCGTACTGTCAAGAGCACCTACATCACTGCCCTCGCAAGGGCACTCTATGATATATGGCATTCCGAGATCCGCAAGCTTGGTTCTGTCTGGCATCTGGGCTGTCAGCACGTCATTTTCTTCATACTCTTGAGCCATCACCGCTGTATCTGTAAGCTTCACGACATGGTTCTCAAAACACTTTGCCCATTCTGCATAGCTCTCCCATGCAAGAATATAGTACAGATACAGGTCGCCCTCTGTACCGTCATACTCAATCGGCTTTTCCTGATACAGTCTGCCGCCTCCTGGCTGATAGCCTATGCAAGCGACTTCCTCACCATTCAGGAAAAGCTTGATGGTTGAATATGTATTGCCGTCCCTGCTCACGGTTTTAGATCCTGGTTCTACGACAACACACACTGTCACCTTCTCACCCTGAGCGTATGCGCGTTCCTCACGTCCGCTGATGCCTCCGTTAGCATAGATGCCGATGACCTTGCCTGTCACATAGAAACCTGCACCAAGTCCTTCATCATAGCATTTCAGAAGCATTGTGTCATCATTGATGGTGTTGTTCGAGGCGAAGGCAAACTGTATGGCTGCACCGGCACTTTCAAGGTTGTCTGCCTTGAATGGGTAGTGATTGAGCTGTCCCTTGACATTCTCCGCGATGCGAAGTGCCACCTCGCCAAGATAGTTCTTGAAACCGTTGGAACTCCAGTTTACTCCAGTCAGCTCCATCTTGAAGTCACCATCCGTTATGCTGTGGTCTGACTCTGAATTGCTACGGCTTCCGAAGTCAAAGGCATAGATGGCATTCTCCTTCAATGTGGCTTTGATAGCGCTTCCGTTTACGGTCATGCGCACAGTGCCTGACACGCTACCTGCAACCATTGCATAAAAAGCAAGGATGCTGCCGTCTTCTCCGGATTGTATCTGACGTGTGACGGTATAGGTTGTTCCCTTCTCACAGGTGATGTTGCTGATTGCCTTCTCGCCTTCCATCAGGCTCACGCCCTCAACATAGTTCTTATCGTTCTGGTAGGCTGCAATCTCTATCTTTACACTGCTGTAACGTTTCACTTCACCGTCGGTTGTATCATTGTATCTGATAGAGACAACAGGGATGATGCTTTCAGGATCTATCACCATGACACTTGTATAGATGGTGTTTCCCTTCACCCCAGAAGAAACATCTTCTCCCTGGATCCTGACAAGATAGCTGCCATGAGAAAGACCAAGTGCTACAGCATCGAAGCTTACAGCGTGGCTGTAGGCATCATAGACGGTCGCCTTGCCTACGTTCACCCATTCACCTCCGATAAATATGTCTGTTGTCACAAGGATGCCTTTGTCACTCGTGTAGTTGCCGAATTTGTAAAGGTCTATGGTCTTGGAACCACCTTGTGGGATGATGCTTGCCGCACTGTAGTTGAGTGTCTGGATGCAGGTACAGGTAACATCCACTGCTGTAATCTGGAAATTCTTTGAACCGGTATTGCCTTCCTCATCCGTTGCGGTCATACGGAACTTGCGCGTTCCTGCCTGGCTGATGAGGCTGCTGAGGTCAATACGAAACTTGAAGTCTTCCAGATCATCAGAACTCTCATGGTCTTTCGTGTCGGTGTAAACACTCAGGCTGCTGTCGCGGTCAATGATGTCAATGCGTGAAATACCGTTCAAGGTTCCGCTTCCGTCTGTCTTCATGCTTCGGATGGCTGCCTTGATTATTGCGGTACCACCAAGACCAACATAAACAGGGGATTCTTCCAAGGCGATGCTTACAACAGCACCAGAAGCAACACCGCCACCGGTACCACTTCCAACAGGAAACTGCTCTTCATCACCTATCTGTTCACCTGCAGCATTGCGCAAGGACACTTTTACCACTCCCTCTGTCTCTGTGTTGACATTGATTCCCGTAGGGATATGCTCATAAGCGCCACCTGTGCTGAATGGTGTGGTGCTGCCCTCAGCTGGGGTGTTTTCTGCTTCAACGTTGCCACCGCCGAAGTCCTGCCAAAGACCGCTTTCCCAGAAGTCTGCTTTTGTTGTACCTTTGTACTGTTTGCACTCCACTTCGTATTTCTCACTGCTCTTGTAAGCAATGATCATTCCCTGCTTGCAGTAGTCAGTGTTGGTCTTCTCCATATAGTTCTTCAAGGCTTCCAGAGCTGCACTGAGTGTGTAAACAGTTGTGTTGCCAAGAAGGTTGTTTATATCGACATAGCTTTCACTGCCAGCTGCAAGGCTACCGAAGTCCTTCCAGTTGGCTTCATTAAGCCAGTTTGATTCTGTCACAGTCTTGCCGATATACTGGAAGGTCTTCCAGATGCTGGTACCACTCTCAAAGGATATGATCAGACCGCTGACGGCTTTACCTGCATTCCATGCTGCATGAACGGCACTCAGTTCCTGGTTGTTTGGATCACACAGAACATAGTAGCCTCTGACAGGAATCTCGTTCGTTGCGTTGAAGATGCTTGCAGGGATGTCCTCTGGGGCAATAGGTTCCATGTCACCTGACTTCCAGATGTAAGGAATGTTCTTTTCCTTGCGTACATAGATGGCATCAGCAGACAAATCAACATTGCCGAAATAGTAATCCTGATCAAAATATGAGACATATAGTTTCTTTGTCTCATAATTGTACATATAGATCCCCTCCTTGCGTACCATGTCTTTCATGATACCTGGGGTCTCCGTTGTCCAATAGTCTATTATCACCACATCTGTCTTGTTCACTTTATGCTTTAGTTCTTCGCTGAGCATAGTTTCAACAATGGCACCATCAGGAACTTCACTGTTGAAGGTGGTAAGAGTGCCTTCTTCACTATTCCATGCCCAAGGCTTATGTGTCGTTTTATGAAGGAACAGTTTGTCTTTGCGAGCCTTTAAGCTATGATCATTATATTCGAGATAACCATAAAAACTTGCATAATACTTACCGCCCTTTCTTGCAACGAAGCAACCATCTGCAGGACTGTACAGAATGGCTTCAAATGGGGCTGTAGCGCTCTGCATCTCTATTGTGACGGATGTCTTTGTGAGACCGTCAAACTCCGCAAACTTACGATGATCAAGGTTCTCGATGTTTTCTACAGCATCTTCAAGAGTCGCTTTGTCATTAGAACTCATCAGACCATCATGTTCTAAAGTGGCTAAAGGAATATCCAAAGATACTCTTTTTGTTTCACCACTGAGCATTGTCAAGTCCATATATAGACCATAGCCTTCTTTGAAACCAAAGTCTATCGATGACACCGTGGCATTGCTGTTGTCATTGACACTGTTGTCAAGTTCGACGACGGCTTCTCTTAATTTCTCGTTAAGATATTCCTGAAGCTCATACTTCTTGTTGTTTAGTTCTGCAACAAGACCATCCACTTGACTCAGGGGAATCAGGTCTTCACTCTTATGCAAGAAACTGTCAAAGACATCAGCAAACTGAACCTGTGTAGGAATCAAACCTTTGCGAAACCAGTTTTTTAGCACGCTTCTTTTCTGTGTACTCATATTTTGAACGGTTTTTAATTAGTATTCAAACAGTATTTATTTCAGGCGCATGATATAGAACAGGACAAAGTAAGGGGGGCGGTTCTCGTGAGCCTTTGAAGCATTCCAACTTCCAGATTGCCCAATACCGATGGTATGTGTATGTGAACCTGCAGAACCTGTATAAACACCATTATCACCACCACCTAATTCATGCTGACCACTACCGCCATCATTACCACTTTCTGAATATATTTTATGGCTATGCTCACCCCCCTGTGAACAGGTGGCTGTATGATTATGGTCAACCATCGCTGTTTCCTGTGGAGTTAGCAAATGCGTTTTCTCACCACCAGTCTTGCCTATAGTGTTATAATCGGCATCTGAGCCTTGCCCCACGATAAACCTTCCTCGAAGGTCAGGCAAACAGAACATGCCTGCAGCTGTATCAGCCTTGTTAAACTTTGTACCAAGTACTGCGTAAAGTTCGGGGTAAAGTGCTTGGCTAAACGCCTGGCCATCACAAATTGCATAATTATCAGGGATAGCGGAACCACTATACATTTCCACAACACCTAATGGAACAGGTTTTATCTTTGCCATTTCTACTTGGATTGATGCCATCTGTTCACGAAGGGATGCAGCAATAGCCTCGATGTCCACAGGTTCTTTCAGTTCTGCCCACGCCCATCGTTCCGCACCTGTGCCTTGTGCAACTTGGCGCGTAGTATATGCGCCATTATACGTCACTTCTCCCTGAGTAACATTGCCGTTTGATGTCACCAGATGCAGATAGTCTGAATTTTCACTGCTTCCAGCAAAGTGCAGAACTTCACCCATTGGATAGGCGGTTGTCTTCAAAAAGACATAACCTTCCTCTCTACCACCATTTGCCTTTGGCTGGCAGCCGCTGAGAATGGTCTTATCGCCTACCATATTGCCTAAAGCACCCAGCATGTCAATGTTGTTCTGGATTGCCTCCAGAGTCTCACAGTCCAAGGGGAATGAACGATTCTCCTGACTCGTATAGTTTCCGATTACTCTTTCCATACATTGTTTATTGTTTGTCAAAATTGATTTTTATGGGCTTCGCCATCGCTGCTTGACCATATTCGTATTCTCTGAATCCCATATTGATTATTTCAGAGCTCGTCAAATCTATTGCGTCAAATCCAATATATTCAAGGCCAAATCGCATTCCTGCTAATTTATAGCGTCGTACTACGCTTTTCACTTGACGCTCATCTACTACTCCTTTCAATCTGATTGGCAGACGAACGGCAAAATCCAGATCAGAACTGCCACCATAGCCACGGTTGTTCAATATCTGTGGGGTTGCCAATTTCTTGCCGTCAGCGCGTCGGCTTAATGTCACGCCAGTTTTACGTTCTGTCTCGATGATAGAAATGCCACGATACTGAGGGTCAAAAAGGTCATTGAGTACACGGCGCAAGTTGCAAGTCTGCCCGTTGCGCCTCATTTCCTCGTTCACCTCATTGCGGTAGCTGAGCATGTCATTCAACTCCAGATCTACAGGCTTCGTCACTGCATATACCAAAGCACCCATCAGAGGCTTGCGAAGACACATTGGAAGCATCTGCAACGCCAATCGCCTTAGGTCAACATCAAACAGACTCATACATATTCCTCCATCGTTATCGTTACATCACTGCTTGCAGCATTCATATAGCCACTATGTGGAACGGCTCTCACATCGATGTCTGCCCAACTGTCAGAACCATTTGCCATGATAGCTGAGTTCTTCACCTCCGCGATCTTTACGCCTGATACATGCTGCACGGCATCCACAAGCGCCATATTTGAGTACACGCCATTGAATGGAAGGTTCTCTACATAATTCTGGACTGCATTCAATACAGCTGTTGCAACAGCTTCTGCCTCCAGCAGTCCGTCATAGCAGATACTAAGAGAACATTTGAAACGGTCGGCACTCTCGTTGACCAGATTGATGCGTACTCCTGCATCCTTGACTTCTCTCAGGTAGTTCTCCAGCTGTTGTTTGGTAGAGGCATCCAAAGCGGATTTCTTTCCATCCTTCACACCTGCAACCTTGATGGTCAGAATACTCGTTGAAGCGTTCTCGCTGACAGCTGCATATTTCACTACTTTAGCAGCCTCTATCTCATCAACTGTCATGTCGCTTGTGTCATATACATCTGTGTCATCAGCAAGTGTCTTCCCCTTCATGAAGTCAAGTACCTTGTCTCGGTACCATTTCGCACGATGGGGAATCTTGGAGTCCAGCGCGGTAGTCACCTCCTCCTTATGAGCATCGATGAGACGTTCTACTATCCATGATGTCACCGCAACGATATAGAACAGCAGGTTCTCAATACTTACAACAGAGTATTTGCTGCTGAAACTTTCTCCTGGAGTGAAGCCGTAGGCCTTGGCAACGTCTTCATTGCCCATCCATTCCGCGCATATAGCGCTCTTTATTTCTGATATTGTTCTTGCCATCCTTATCCGATTTTGAAGTCCACGCCAACCACCATATAACCAATGCCGCCTTTCCAAAGATCGTACATGTTATCATCGGTCAATGCCGTAGCTGGAGATACATCATTATTCTTGCAATAGTTCTCAATAAGTTTGTTCCATGCACTCGCTGGCAATGTAAGTTCCATGCCAGCAGAAAGCTCATCCGTGATAGACAGACCATTCAGAGCGGCTATCTCTTCTATAGCCTCTATCGAACCTTTTTCCTGTAAGGCAATATCAAGGAGCGTCTGACCGCTCTTCACAATCACTGTCTTCATTTCTTAATCTTGTATATTACTGCACCAACTAAAATAAGAGCCAAAAGACCAACATACCAGAGCCATTTGCACGGCTTACTCTTTACGACTGTCACTTCTTGCAGAACACCTCCATTATATACGGAGTCTTTTTGCTTCTGAGTAATCGCCACATTCTGGGCTGTTGCCGTCTCTTGGCTGCTATTTGATTGATTGGTCTTGTTATGAGACTTTCCCACATAATGGTCTTTGCTATGCTCTGTCTCATGCCAAAGCACATTACCGCTGGAGTCTGTCACTATGCGTTCATGGAACTTTTCCACGATGCTGTCACTCCATTGCGTGTGTGTGGTCTCTCCAGAACTGTTGTTTTCTACTTGACGCTCTGTCTGCCCAGTTGTCTTCACCACATCAGATGTGCTTGCCTGGGCTTTCTCCGTGAAGCGTTCTGTTACTTTCTCCTTCGTCTTGCAACTGCTAAAGTTCAAGGCAAGAAGGAAAAGAAGAATCATTTTCAATACTGTCTTCATATTATTCACTTTATTTGTTTCTACGCATTATTTCATCCACTGCCAGTTTGAAGCCGAATATCGTTGCGGCATAGACTAATGTCTGACCGAAATACCAGAGGGCACCATTTGGAATGTCACCGTCAGGACTTCTGAAAAATGCGATATAGCACATCACTATGCCGCTGATCAGCGTCACAACAGCTGTTGCGTACTGAATTTTGTCTTTTGAATGCTGTTCCATATCTTTAGTATTTTGCTTCTATTTGTATGCCTGTTCGGGTGATCTTGACACTGCCAACCTTCTCACCGTCCATTTCCAGCTGCTCCTTGATCATTGTTCTCCAGTAAATAGGATCATTGTCAAGCAGCATGTCGCTGATACCAACTCCCATCATAGGACGCTCTTTCAATTCCCCTTGGTGCATAGCCAAGATGATAGCCTGGTTTTGGTTTAGCGTATCACCTAATGTCAAGCCACGCTGTATCAGACCAAGGCTGTCCTTCTTTATGTCTATCAGCGGAGCAAAGTCCGCGAGTTGTATTCCTGTCATATTGTCTAATGCTTTACTGTTTCATCTTCATAGTCTCCCCTCTGGCTCTTTGTCAATGCCTGACCTGCCCATGTGGAGACTGAGGTTTTCAATGCTGCACCGCCATCCTGAGCTACAGGGGTCCAGGAACTCATCACATTCTTCAAAGAATTGATGTCATCCTCGATGGTGTTAAGTTTCTCTGTCAGCTGTTCGATGTTGATAAGCCCACCAAGTTTGCCACCATTGATGACAATGGTCTCTATATGGTCCACCTGCAACACTACCAACTGGCTCAGATCACCGCTGAGGCTTCCGATGGTAACAGCGGTTCCCACCTTTGGCGTGATAAGCATTTCGCCGTCATCGTCAGCTTCGGAAGCTCGAAGGCGTACATCAGGAATGGCAATGTTTCCGATTTGCACCTCACACAGATTGCCGTCCACGCTATTCACAATGCCTTGATAGATTGTGATAGTGCGTCCGCCACTTCCTATGTTCCTGAGGCTCTCGCCAAGTTCCCTGTATTTATCCATATTGTCAACTGAGTCTGAAACCTAATTCAATTTTTCTTTTGCCACCATCTTTGCCGAATGAGGTTGTGACACTTGTCACGAAGTATGTTCCGTCCTTGTACGGGTAGTCCTTATCATGCAGGGTTACACTGTCAGCAGGTCTGCACATTGGAATGAGCCAGCCTGTGATGCTTCCCTCATAGCCGTCAAATGTCCTGCGCTTGACCTCCAGCTCTCCGCGTGCCTTCATCGAAGCATCATCAGACGTGGGACATTTGATTTCTATTTTGTCGCCTCCTGTACTTCCAACCTCAACTTCCTTGACTTTCCCATCAGGAAGGAGCGCCTTGACAACGACCTTGACTTTCTTGTCTTCTGCACGCCGGTAAGTCAGATCTTCTTCCTCGACATTCAGGGCAAGGTCATAAAAGCGTTCGTCATACATCTTTTCTCCAGGCGGATGAATGTGGAGTTTCCCATCTGATATGTATATGTCCGCACCACACTCTTCATGCACTTTCTTCAATACATCGTACCCTGTCGCATTATTGATGACAAACTTGTCGTATGTCCAGGAATAAGTGCATTCGATACTGAGTGAGAGACCACAGCCGGAAACAACCTTTTTGAGAAGATCATCAAGTTTGACTTTCTTCATCACTTCATTGGGTATCTCCTTCCGGAACAGGAACAGGTCATCCTCACAATGCAGTTTGATGTCACCGCCATCTGTGCTGATACGCTGCAACCATCCTGAGAACTCTTCTTCGATGCCGCTCTCATCATACCCAAACTTGATGCAAACCTTATCACCGCGCTTTAGTTTGTCTTCTATCTCCAGTGCGGCGTTGTACTGTGCGCCTGGCAATGTTATGACAGCCGTGTCCGCAAGCAGTTCAACGCTCTTGTGAACCTCAACACTGTCCAACATGCCAAGTTTGTAATTGCCGATTGATATGTCATAAGCCATCGTGTACATAGGCATCAAGCGTTTAGGTCATCACGGCTTAACAGCAATTTGTAGATGTCATCGCTGTATGCCTGAATGGTGTAGTTCTGATTCGTAACTCCTACAGTGAAAGGAATGTCCCAACTTTCTATTGCAAGCTGACTGATGCCGAAGACTTCAAGCAATGGGCAAAGAGCCTTCACATGGCCGGCCTCACAGAATTTCCTGAGCTGTGCAACATCCTCTTCCGGATATTTGCCTTCACGAGACATAAGAACGCCCTCAATCCTGACAGTATAGTCATCCTGTGTCCAGCGTTCTTTGATGCTTCCCTTGATGGTTCCTTTGTTCACATGACGACGGATAAGGATATTCTGACCGTTTATGCTGATCATTGGCTCTATGGGAAAGAGCCAGTCCTTTGCTCCTGATTCTTCCAGTTGGAAACGCAACGGCATGACCATAGGGATGCCAAGCGCATTTGTGCGCACGACCTCTTCAAGTTCCGCATCACTCAGGTCTTCGACATGAAAGTCTGCACCATCAGGGATTTCCTTGCCCCTGATATAGCCCATATTGACACCATAGAAATTGTTCTCACGAAACAAACCATAGGGTGGAACCTTGATGAGTCCCATCGCCCTTAGTGCTATATTCTGCAATATGAATCTGGTTGTCTTCATCGATCTGAACTTGTTGCAATGGCAAGAGCTCTGTTCATGCACTGCAGAACTATTCGTTCAAGTTCTGCCGTGTCGGTCTTGTCCATCATTGTTACGTTTATGTTATCGAAGAACTTGCTTATGGTCATTGTTATGCTGGTGCTGCGTGTGCCTCCTGTTGCCAATGCCTCTGCGGTCTTGTTGCCCTTACCCTTGCCTTTGCCTTTGGAACCGCCACCACCTGATGCAGCATTGAAGACAACATCTTCTGTCGCACTGCCCTTTGTGCCTGGTGAGGTGATTGCTGCGGTCTTAGTTGCCCCTTGCTTATCCTTGGCGCTTTCTACAGCATAGTTCTTGTCATACTGTGCCTTGATGCCTGATGCAAGGGTTTGGGTCTGGTTGAAGACCTTTTCTGCACTGGTCATTCCAGTAATGTCCTTTACGCCCTGAGTCGCACTGTTCCACGCGCCCTTAAAATCACCATCAAACAGCTTTGCTATGGCTTCACCGATTTTGCCGATGCCACTGAGCAAAGTCTTGAACCTGTCAATAAGATAGTTCTTGATAATCTCACCGAAACCTTTTATGGTGTCCCACATCGTCAGGATAAAAGCACGGAAGCCAGCAAACTTGTTCCAGCAATATACTACGGCTGCGACAAGTGCTGCAATGACAGTGATAACTCTTCCTATCGGATTGGCGTTCAAAGCTACATTAAGCAACCATTGTACACCCTCCCATGCCTTTGTTACAGCAGTCACCACCTTAACGGCTCCCACCATTCCCCAAAGGGCAATAGTATGAAGGTTGAAAGCAACGGTTCCTACTGCAACCACAGCTGCAAGCAGACCAAGTTCTGTTTTCCACTTGACAATAAAGCCAATGACGGAAGCCACAACAGAGAAAATGCCTTCAAGTGCAGAAGCTATTGGTGGAACAATCGCGATGAAGAGATCCATCAGATTGCTGATAATCGGCTTGATCTTATTGAACATGTCAACAGCCTTCTGCTGAATGTTGCCTACAAGCGTTGAGAACTTACCGCTTACTGTCTGGCTCAGTTTGTCACTCATGCCGGCAAAAGCACCGCCTTCGCTTGTGGCATGTTTGATAGCAGCTGCAACGGCATCAAAGCCAATCTGTCCCTTGCTCATCATGTCCTGCAGCTCAGAATAGGTCTTGCCGGTCATCTTCTCCAGTTCCTTCAATGGGTTGAAGCCTTGATTGATAAACTGCATAAGATCCTGACCGCTCATCTTTCCGGCACTGGCAACCTGGCCAAAGACAACAGACAAGCCACCGAGCTTGTTTTTGTCGCCAGAAGCAATGTCACCCAACTGTTGCAGATAGGTATTGACCTTATCTGCCTGGACACCGAAGTTCAGCATGGTTTTGGCGTTGTCCGTAAGATCCAGATTGTTGTATGGCGTTTTTGCCGCAAAGTCATTTATCTTTGCAAGGACGGACGCTGCCTTTTCCTCACTGCCTACAAGGGTCGTGAATGCAACACTTGTCTGTTCTGCCTGTGCACCGATGCTTGAAATAGCACCAACACCTGCACCAATGAGCGTGTAAGGGTTCATCAGGAATTCCATGCCAGGCAAGGAAGACAAAGAAGTCTTGAAGCTGGAGAACGAGAAGGCTTCCCGAAGGCGAGTCCCAACGGAACTTGCCTTACGGGATATAATGTCCAGTTGCTGGGTAGTCTGCTTCGCCACGCTCAGCACATTACCCTCATCTGCCTGTAATTTTATCAGAAATTTAAGTACGCTGTCCATTGTTTGCCTTATTCTTCATTGCGGATGTCGATTAGATACCTAATTGTCCATGCCCATTCTTCATCACTCAGTGAATCTGGGTCAATGTGCATGTAGTACCGAAGAAGGGTGTTCAGGAAGAGGACATCACCATCTTCTGCATCTGGAACATCGGCATCCGCTAAAGCTTTTTTACTTCTGCCTCCTTGACCTTCATGACCTCTTCCATCTTGTTGACTACTGCCATAAAAAGGTCATCCTGCTCCAGGATCTCTTTGTCACCATCTACCCAGAGCTGCTTAAGAAGCGTCTCACTCATCTTGATAGGATCCTTCACTACGCTTGCATAGCTCAGGTTCTGACGGGTGGGCTTGTGAAGGATGCAGTTCTTGCCGTCAACAGTGATTTCAAAAATGTCGCCGTGCTTTGCCTTCCACTCTGCGACCTGTTCTTTTGTATAGTTCATTTTAATGATGTTTTAATGATGTTTGAACACTATTCAAAATAGCTCACAATGCCTTTCTTATGAAGTGCGACTATTGCCTTGCGACCAACCTCACTTTCAAGGAAAGCTACATCTGCCATGTTATCCATAAACAGATTTTCTGTCAGGACAGCTGGGCAACTTGTGTGAGCCAATACATAGAAGTTACTTTCTTGATCTGCGTCACCATCCGAATAGTCGGTGCGGAAAGGACGCTGCTTCTCGCTGTATGCGCCAGACTTCTTTCCGTCTGCCATAGCCTCTGCGTAGTCCGCAAGTTCCACCTCAGCGGCTTCATACAGCTTTGTTGCGAGTGTATCAGCCTTTGTCTTGCCTCTGCTGGTGTATGCGCACCAACCGCCAGCATTAAGCCACTGAGAATTACTGCCGGCTGCATTGACATGAATTGAAACATAGATGCAGTTTGCCGTGCCATACTCCTTGCAGATCTTGTTAACAATGGCGCAACGGCTGGCAAGTTCCACTTTCTGCGTTGCAGGAACCTCATCAGCTTCAATGTCCACAATGACAGTGTAGCCTGCTGCCTCCAGTTCCGCTTTCAGCTGCTTGATGATCTCGCGGCTATACTTGTACTCGCGGAAGCTCTTGTCTGGGCTGCACTTGCCACCAACATTGATACCGTGTGCAGTACCCAGTATGACAATCTTCTTTTTCATTCGTCAACTTGTTTGTTACACACTCTTCTTGTCGAGGAAGATGAAAGGCAATGCTTTCTCCTGGAACTTATCACCCTGCTTCCATTCCGTGTTGTCTTCTGTGAACTCACAGGAAACAAGAATGTCGGTTGTAATGGCATCACCATTGGTTGGGTTGCCATACGCTGCCACAATGTCAACGGATGCGTCAAGGATGTCACCACCACAGGCTTTGCGGAAAGCTTCATACTCACTCTGCAACAGTGTGATTTCACCGTCAAAGGTCTTGTTGCCGCGCTGGATGCTGTGGGGCTTATTGCCCTTACCGTGCACAAGTTCCTTCTCCTGCTTTGAACCGTACTTCACACCACGAAGTCCTGTGATGGGGCGACCTGCCATGACGATATTCACGTCTGACCACTCATATTCACGTGTATTGACCATATTCTTTCTTTGTTTAAGATGTTACGAGGAATCCAAGATTTACGTCAACATAGCGAGCATAACCATAAGGACGCACTTTGAGATTTACCAGAACCTTTGATGTGCTCAGGACGTTCTGGGTCTCATCAATGTAGCACTTGCAACCGTCACCGTCTGTTGCACTCAACTCACCATTGGCGGTCATTCTGCGATTGATGGCATTCTCCATCGTCTGCTGCCAGCTCTTGATGACTGCAACCTGTAGCGTTCCATCCACATTTACCTCCAGCTCATCGAGAACCATGTCAAGCATTGTGTCGTATGCAATGCGATAAGCTTTGTCGATAACACGGCGGTTGGTGATATGTGAATAGTCGCCCTCAGGATTACATGCGAGAGGATCATCTGCGAAATAGTAACCGCTTCTGCCCACATGCTTGCGTGCGATGATATAACCTTTCTCGAAGATGGTTGCAACGGTGCTTGCCGATTCGTCAATCTTCTTGGCACCGATATACATTTCCGTTGGGAACAGGCTACCATCCTTCACGCGACCGATGTTGCGCTGCACAGGGATGGAAGCAATACGACCAAACAAAGTGCCGACGCAAGCGCCCTTGCTGCTCTGCTCTGTATTGCCTATGATGATGCCGGCACGGTCATACTTCTCTGATGTGAGGTCCTTCAACTCCTTTGAAGCGTCAAAGTTGCGACCTTCAAGGATGATGAACAAAGGTGCATAGAGCTCTGTGGTTGCCCACTCTGCCACCTGCTGAGCCTTAGGAAGGGCCGTGAATACATCAGGATCAAGACCGTTGGCACTTGCCACGCTTGCTGCTGTATTGACATTCACGATACCTATTCCGCGAAGTGCGCCATTCTGCTTTGTCACCAAGTCACGGATGCAGCCTTCTGTAGTCTTTGTATAGTCACAGAGGGTTGTCATCGTTGAGGTCGGTGCAACCGGATAGAGAACAAGCTTTGTTCCCACCTCTGCCTCATCGTAGAACTCTGATACATGCTTGTAAAGGATGGCGTTGTTCGACGCTGTTACACCAAGCGCCGCAAGGTCATCCATGCTTCTGATGGTGTAAACGGTATTCAGAACGAAGGTTCCTGCAACTGCCGCAGCACCACAGACAAGGGCCAGGAGGCCGTCGGCACTTTCGCCGACGGTTCCTAACTGACCATTGAGAAACTGAATTTTCACTCTTGGTAATTGCATAAGAGTCGTTTTAAGGGTTTGTTACTACGCAGCAGCAACCTCAACAATAGCGGCTACGCCCTTCTTGTCGAAGCGACGGTACTTGCCACCGCTGCGCATCAGGAATGAATAGATGTCACCGTAGTACAGAGGGTTGTCGGTAGAGTCAAACATCTTCACCTCACCCTGAGCACGGCTGACACACTGCTGCTGCCATGCAAGACCTGCAGCAAGCTCACCGGCAACGGCGTTCTTCTCCCACTCCAGGAGTGACTTGCCATCTGCTCCCACACGGAGAACCTGGCTACGCTCCATGATGTTGAAGCTGAACAGCTGACCGAGGATGCCCTTCTCTGTGTTTGCAGAGTTCTGGAATGCCCAAAGTTCCTTCTCAGAGAGGTCGGCTATGAGGTCAGCGTACATCACGCTGTCAAGAAGAAGGTAACGGCCTTCCTTGGCAACATTGTCCTGATTGAAAAGCACCATGAGGCGAAGAACATCGTCCTTGGTGATCTTCTTGCGCTTGCCGGTTGCAGTAGCGCTTGTATGGGCATCACGCTCGTCACCTGATGTGCTTACGATGTTGCCACCTGTGTACCACTTGTAGAGAAGGTTCTGCTGAGCTGTTGTCTGCAACTGCTGGCGGTCATTGGTCAGAACACTGTTGCGCTTGTCATAGCTGAGCTCAACGGTGTCGATGTTTGGAATGTAGATAGGATCCGTTGTCAACTCGTCCAGATCGTAGGTGAGATCATTGTCTGTGCGCTGGGCTACAGATGCAGGTTTCTGGGTACGGTTGATCTTAACGCCAGATGGAGCACCGGCGTTAGGGATGTGCACTGTCTTGACGCTGACGAAAGCAGAGTCATCGATACTCTTTACAGCGAAAGAGTTGTCTGGGTAGAAGTTCTCCTGAATGGTTGTCAACCAAATTTGCTTGTTTAATGCCATTGTTTTTTACTTTTTACGGGTTATTGTTCTTAGTCGTTGTAGTCAGTGCCAAACTTCTCCTTGAACTTGGCTGCGAAAAGCGCAGGGTTCTGAGATTTCAGAGTGGCAAGCTGGTTGTCACGGTCAAGGTCATCCCATGACTTGTTCTCGAAACCGCCATTGCCCTTGCCGTCGTGGTCGATGAACTCAACTGCGCGAGGGGCTGGCTTGTGAGCCTTCATGCTGTTGATAAGCTCTTCTGCGGAAGCACGGTCGCTCTGCATGAGCTTCTTCATAGAAGGAAGCTGCTCATTGGTAAGCTTACCGTCTGCCACTGCCTGATTCAGGAAGGTGTCAATCTCCTTTGCCTGGAGCTGTGCAATCTGAGCCTTGTAAGCGTCATTTGCCTGTTGGAGAGCATCTACCTTTGTAGCCTTGTTCTCCAGACTCTTGATGTGTGCCACTACAGCACTGGCATCCGCTTTGTCCTTGAACGAAGGGATTGCCTGGATTTCATCTAATAATGCCATTTTGTTTTGAATTTGTGGCTCTGTTACAAGCCGGTTATTAAAATAGTGATAAATCTCTTCTTCTGTCTTGGGCTCTTCCTCTGATGGCTGCATGTCGTAGATACCATCCACAAGTTTCATCTGGAGGGCTTCATCAGCATTGATCCAGTGGTCCTTCTCATCGAAGTATTTTGCAAGGATGTCTTCCTGCTTCATGCCACAGCGTCCTGCAATCATGTTTGCAAGATCCTTCTGCAGCTGCTCCATCTGATCGGCTGTCTGACGTAAGGCGGAGGCATTGCCCCAGGTACCGCCGCTCACACTATGAAGCATTAGTTTCGCGTATGGGCTCATGTAGAGGGGTTTCCCACAGAGGGCAATGATGGCTGCGATACTTGCGGCCACTCCGTCTATATATATTGTAATGTCACTTTTCGACTGGCGAAGGGTGTTGTAGATTGCCATTCCACTGAACACATCACCGCCACGGCTATTGATGCGCACATCAATTTTATCATACTGTGACTGCAATGAGATAAGTTCACTTACGATGCGACCGCTCTCTACTTTGTAGCCGTCGCCAATGTCGCCATACAAAAGCAGTGTGGCGTGTCCTTCACCAGGAATAATGTTAAAGAATTTCTTTGTCATGTCGTACGATTTTTGATGCAAAGTTCATCATTTTTTTTCGCCCAGCAAAACGCTGTTTTTATCATATACGCCACCACGAATATCATATACTCCACGGATGTCATCATAAAAATACAGTTTTGTTATTCCACTTATTATTAGGAACTTTGCAGTGATTTTTTAGAATAAAAACATGGGAAAGACAAACATTGACAAGAAAGATATTGCAAAATCGCTTTATCTCAATGGCAGCTTCACTCAGGAAGAGATTGCTGCAAAGGTCGGTACCACTCGCCAGACAGTTTCAAGGTGGGTGAAAGAAGGTGGGTGGGAAGAGCTCAAAGCATCATTCACCATCACACCGACACAGATTCTGGCTGGACTCAACCGCCAGATAGTAGAGATTAACAACAACATCAATGAGCGTGAAGAGGGCAAGCGATTCGCCACCGTCTCAGAAGCAGACACCCTTGCGAAACTTGCATCTGCCATCAAGAAGATTGAGAGTGATGTAGGCATTGCCGACATCGTGGATGTTGCTATACGTTTCACAAACTGGCTGCGTCCGCTTGACCTTGAAATGGCAAAGAAGTTCAATGAGCTGCTTGACGCTTTCCTTAAAGAACAGATGAAGTAATGACACAGGAAGACAAAAAAGCCCTCCAACGGTGGAGTGAACACCACAAGGCACTTGCCGCTGACATACCCGTCGAGGATTGGATGTCGGCAAGGGATATTGAGAAGAAACGCGCAGAACTTGAAAAGGATCCTATTGAGTGGATCCGCTACTTCTTCCCCAAATACGCCAAATACGAGTTTGCCCCATTCCATATACGTGCCATTCGTCGTGTCATAGAACATGATGAGTGGTACGAAGTCCTTTCGTGGAGTCGTGAGCTTGCCAAGTCAACTGTGGCAATGTTCATCATCATGTTCCTTGTGATGACAAAACGGAAGAAGTTCATCGTACTGGCATCGGCAACCATCACGGCGGCGGAACGACTGCTTGCACCATACAAGCTGAACTTCGAGAACAATCCGCGTCTGCGCCAGTTCTACGGCAACCAGGTAACGCTTGGCTCATGGACTGATGGTGAGTTCACTATCAGACAGGGCGCGAAGTTCGTTGCACTTGGTGCAGGTTCCGCACCTCGTGGAGCACGAAACGAGGAAGTCCGTCCGGATGTCATCTATATGGATGACTACGACACTGACGAAGACTGCCGCAATCCTGAGACTCTGAAAAAGAAATGGGAATGGTTTGAAGGTGCTCTTTATCCTACACGTTCCATTTCTGAGCCTACTCTTGTGCTTTGGTGCGGTAACATCATTGCAAAGGACTGTTGCATCAAGCGAGCTGGCGAACGTGCGCGTCACTGGGATATTGTCAACATACGCGACAAGAACGGAAAATCAACATGGCCGGCAAAGAACACTGAGGAACAGATTGACATCGTACTGTCAAACATTTCTTCAAGAAGCGCACAGGCTGAGTATTTCAACAATCCTGTTTCAGAAGGTTCCATCTTCAAGAACCTGCCATTTGGCAAGGTACCGGCATTGAAGAAATTTCCGTTCCTCATCATCTATGGCGACCCTGCTTATTCGGATTCCAAGAAGAAAGCAAGTTCTACAAAGGCACTGTGGCTTATTGGCAAATACAAAGGCGTGTACTACATCATCAAAGGTTTCCTGGCGCGTGAACTCAATGCCGTCTTCATCAGTTGGTATTTTGACCTGATGGAATATGTCGGTGGGAAGACCAATGTGTATTGCTACATGGAGAACAACAAACTGCAGGATCCTTTCTTTGAACAGGTGTTCAAGCCTCTCTTGCGTGAGGAAGTGAAGAAACGACGCAAAGACCTCTACATCCGAGGCGATGAACGCAAGAAGACGGAAAAGGCGACTCGTATTGAGGCAAACCTTGAACCTATTGACAGAAATGGTGCCTGGGTATTCAACGAGGAAGAGAAGGACAATCCGCACATGCAGGAACTTATCAATCAGTTCAAGCTCTTTGAAATGCACCTGCCATACAACGCCGATGGTCCTGACTGCATAGAAGGCGGCATCACCATCATTGCACAGAAGACTGCTGAGCTGCAACCAACCGAGACAATATCATATCAGGAACTAAAAGAATTTAATCCATACAGAATGTAAATATGGCAAACTTCATTTCTACAACTGACTACGACGCAACCATCCACCGTGAGATTCTTGACTCGCTGCTGCGCAAGGATGCGCCAACATACGACCCTCAGATAATAGAGATCTGCGAAGACCGCGCTGTCTCTGAAATGCGCAGCTATCTGAACAAGAACTATGACTGTGACAAAATCTTCTCACAGACTGATGCTGACCGCCATCCGCTCATACTGATGTTTGCCATCGACATAACTGTTTATCATATCTTCTGCCAGCACAATCCTTATAAGATGGCAAAGATTCGCCAGGACCGCTATGACCGTGCCGTGGAATGGCTCAAAGGAGTGATGAAGGGTGACATCACCATTGATGGCGCACCACTCATCGAGGAACCAGAGCTTGGAGATAATTCACCATGGCAGATCCAGGCAGAGGATGTAAGACCTACTTTCAGATAAATTTATCCCAAAATGAAAAAGAAAAATAAGACCCTTTCAAAAGAAAAGCATATCTCGCAGGGTGGTATGCGTGTCCCACATGGCCAGAAGCTTCCTGATGTGGTTCTACAGATGCCTGAGATATTCATGTTTGACATGAACGCCTATATGGGTGCTGTCACTCAGGCAAAGAGTATTGACTATTCTTGTCGCACACGCCTCTTCGATATGTACGAGTCAGCACAGCTTGACCTGCATCTGTCTGGCGTGTTGGCAAAGCGTCTCAGGGGTGTCACACGTCTTCCTATTGAGTTTCAGCGAAACGGCAAGCCTGATGACACCATAAACGCACAGTTGCGCTCACCATGGTTCAAGAACCTCTGCAAAGACCTTATCATGTCGGAGTTCTGGGGCTTCACTCTCGTACAGTTCTATCTTGATGAAGATGGTAACATAAGATATGACCTCATCGACCGCAAGCATTACGATCCTGTGCGCCGTGTATTGCTCAAATACCAGAACGACCAGGACGGATTGCCTATCGACGATTTCGAGAACATTCTGTTTGTCGGTACCGAAAGAGGACTTGGCATTTTCTCAGAGCTGCTTCCTGCTGTCCTTTACAAGCGTGGGGATATGGCTGACTGGGCGCAGTTCTGCAACATCTTCGGTATGCCAATCCGTGAATACACATACGATGCCGGCGATGAGACAGCTCGAAAGAGACTTATCGCTGATGCGCGTCGCCAGGGTGCAAATGCTGTTTACATCCATCCGAAGGATTCTGACCTCACTCTGATAGAGGCTGGAAACAAGACTGGTTCGTCTGAGCTTTACAAGTCCTTTGCCGATTATTGGGATTCCAAGATCTCCATACGAGTGCTTGGCAACACGCTCACTACTGATGCGAAGGAAACCGGCACACAGGCGTTGGGTAGCGTCCACAAGGAAGAAGAGGATGACATGAACGCGGATGATCGCGACTTTATCCTGGATGTCCTGAACTTCGACATGCGCAACATCTTCGCTGACCTTGGCTTCAATATCGAGGGTGGTGAGTTCGTCTATGCCAAGAAGGAAAAGATGGATCCTAAACAGCAGCTGGAAATTGTGCAAGGTCTCAAAAATATGGGGCTCCCTATGGATGACGATTGGCTGTACGAGACTTTCAGCGTTGAGAAGCCAAAGGACTACGACCAGCAGAAAGCAGAAGCAGAAGCACGCAAGGATGCCTTGCGCCAGTCTCTCCAAAACGCCACCGTTCCCGAAGGTTCTCCTTCGGACAAAGACCGTTTGAACACTGATAAAAAACCGTTCAAAAACATACTGAACCGTTTTTTCGGTTTAGCCCCGGACCACGGGGCGGACACAGACTTCTGATAGATGCCCTCTATTATGGTGATCATCAGTGCCACTGCGGACAGCACCATTTCACAAACGCTGCTTCCATCCGCTTTGATGCTGATGTTCTGTCTATGTTCATGAAGAAAGTCTATAATGGTTTTGACACAGCTTCTGAGATAGAACCTACGGCATGGCGTGAGGTTCTGAGGATAATCAATGAAGGAACTGTTGAAGGACTCTCCCAGGCTCTAGTACCGCCGACACATGATGAACTCTTCTACAGGGAACTGCGACACTCCAACGAGATATTTGCAGCATTCAAGGTTCACACTATGGGGAATGAAATGGCTGCAAAGCTCTATGACGCAAACGGCAAACTCAAACCATTCGATAAATGGGCGCGTGATGTCAGTTCTATCGCAAGCCATCAGGTAGGGTCCTGGTTGCAGACAGAGTATGACACCGCTGTCATCCGTGCTCATGCAGCTGCTGACTGGAAGGAGTTTGAGCGCAACCGTGACATCATGCCTAACCTCAGATGGATGCCTACAACTTCACCTGAACCGGAAAGCAGCCATCGACAATACTGGCAGATGGGACTCACACTGCCTATTGATGATCCGTTCTGGAATGACCATCACCCTGGCGACCGATGGAACTGCAAGTGCTCTCTCGAAGCAACGGATGAACCTGTCAACCGTCCTGATGACATGGAACCTACCAAGCCACAGCGCGGTCTTGAAAACAATCCTGGCAAGGACGGACACACCTTCAATGACTCACATCCTTACTTCCCAAAGGACTGCAACCATTGTCCTGTGCGTGGAGCCTCGGGCTTCACGAATAAACTGAAAAGCATCTTCGAGAATCGCAAGAAGGACTGCTATAACTGTCCATATATTGATGGATGTATTGACAGAGCTGAAGCGAAGAGACCTATTGAACAAGCCGCATGGGAAAAGAAGCAGGAGGTTAAAAGAAATGACTTGATGCCTAAACTGGACAAATTACCTTGTGAGCACGTTCAAACTGGTGAACTTAATAGAACCTACAAAGTGAGGAATCAGTTGTTCAAGCATTGCCATCATGACTATGATGTGGAAGCTGCTGTTCATATCTGGAATCATCCTGAAGACTTAGGCTTTGTTCGTCCTTGTCCACTTGGGGAAGGTAAAGATATGTCTTTGCCAAAGAACCAGGAGAATATCAGGAAAAAGAGGGAAGAACTACATTTCGTACACTTTAACCAATATGAGTTCGACTATAATGGAAGAACCTTTGTTGTGAAATTGGCAGAATGTGAAAATGGGTATGAGCAATTCTATTCGCTCTATGAGAAATAAAAAAATCTCCAAACCTCGCGGACAAACAAATCCTGTATGAGCGAATGGAGATTCCGAAGGGGGGTCCAACGTATTGCAGAAGGCTAACCTCCCGATTTGTGTCAGATGATTTGCTGCAAAATTACAAATAATTCTTGAACTACGAAAAGAAATTGTAAAAAACTTGCTCTATGGACGCAAAAAACATACAAAAACTTGCTGAACGCATCAAAGAAGAGGTTGAAAAAGAGGTTTATGACCGTCTTCCGCGCAAGGTTGGTGTCGTAGCTGTCAATCACTTCAAGCAGAACTTTCGCGATGGTGGTTGGCTTGACAATGGTCTGCATCCGTGGAAGCGTACCCGTAGGCAACAGTCAAAATCTCCAGATGCGAAATACGGTCCGCTTACATCCAGACGCAATCACATGATGTCTTCCATACAGGCGAAGACTTCTCCTGGAGTGGTCTCCGTCGAGAACCCTGTGCCATACGCTGCCATACACAATGACGGTGGGGATATTACTTCACACCCAACAGTTACAGCAAGATTGAAGAAATTCGCCTGGCACATGGTCTATTCGCTTGCTGGAGTCAAAGGCAAGGGCAAACTACCCAAGGAACTGCCAAAGGAGGCTGGCATGTGGAAAAGCATTGCCCTGACAAAGAAGTCTCACCTCACCGTACATGCACACATACCCAAGCGTCAGTTCATGGGTGACTCTGCGGAACTGCGTACCAAGGTAAACAAACTTATTAACGAATCAATCCAGAAAATAAAAGATGGAATTACTGCTTTATCGGCTCATTAGCCACATTAAGGAAAACATGCCTGAACTCTCCACCGTAGATGAAGACTACGGACAGCTGGAGGCTCTTGACAAAGAAGATGTCGATATGTACCCCATCACGTTCCCTGCCGTCCTTCTCGACGTGCCTGAATGTGATTGGTCCTGCATTGCCAACAAGAGCCAGAAGGGAAATGCCAAGGTAGGGGTGAAACTCATCATCGACTGTTACGATGACACTCATTATTCATCAGGAACAACAGAGGCGATTCTGGAACGTGCTCAGAAGGTCAAGGAACTGCACAAACTTATGCAGGGCTTCCGTCCTATTGAGGATGGGGAACTGATAAGGGAAAAGTCCAGGTTCTACACATGGAACCACGGCATCAAGGTTTACGAAGCTCTCTACTCAATATCTGTCACGGACAAAATTCAGGAAACAGTGGCATTGGAGAAGGTGAAGGTGAAGATCGCTGTCGGCAAGCCTTTACCTTGAAACCGGTAAACAATGGCTTTTCAATCTGCTTGCCGTCAACAGTAGCACCGTTCTGAATCATTCGGCGTATTACCTGCATGACACGACCTTCTGAAACGAAGAACTCTTCTTCGCTTAACTTCTTGATTGCATCATCAAAACGCAATCGCCGTATTTCAGTCCAATAGTAGTACCTCTCGAACATTCTTTGGTCGCGAGCTTCCACCAGTGTCTTGCTGCGTCCTCGTTTCATGGGTGCAAAGTTACTAAAAAAAGATGAGATAAAGGCATTAAAAAGAGGCATCCCATACGGAATGCCTCATTTTCAGTTCACAGTATGTACAAAACACTGAGTTTCTTACAGTTTCGATGTCGTTTTAGGCTGCATCTTCCTTCTTTGGTTCAACGAAGAAAGTTTCATCCTGGGCAACTGTGATGCCACACTTTGAGAGTTTTTCAACCATGCCTTCACTCTCGCGATCTGCAAGCATCTTGTCCTTCGCAATCTCTTCTGTCTTGCGGATGAAGTCAGGAAGGAACTCCTTAACCAACTGCAACGCACTTGCCCAGGTGAAGCCCTTCAAGGTCTTGAGCTTTGGCGTACCGGTACGGAAACCGATGGTACCATGTGCCATTTCAAGGCTCTTCTTCTTGGTGAAGAGTTCTGCCTGGTTCTCTGTCGCGAAGCTCTGCAGGGTGTCAAATGCCTGCTCTGCATCGCTGTTGAGGGTAGCAAGCTGACTTGCATACTTCTCACGGATTTTTGCACACTGCAGCTCAATCTCTGCTGTGATTTTCTCACTCTGTGCGGTTGCCTTCGCATACTGGGCGAAAGCTGCATCAGCCTGTTCGCGTGTCACGCCGCTGATGATGGTCTTTTTTGCTCGTTTTGCCATTGTTTGAACGGTTTTTTAATTGTTTTTGAAAATATGTTTATGATCCCAATTGGTCTTCCTTCTTTTTCAGAATCACCCTGAGTTTGATACTGAGTTTGTCCAGAGCTTCGATGTCAAGTTCCCTGAAAGGAACACCTGCAATCTTTGGACTTCTGCAGTAGTCGTTGATGGCGTTCCAGTCCGTAGTGTCAACACCTATCTTTTGAAGGAGTTTCAGACATACGCTTCTGGACTTTCTGCGACGTGCTTCAAACTTCTCCCTGCCATTGTTGGGGCAAAGCTTTTCCATCGTATCACAGATGCTGTCATACTCCTTGCGAGTGACTTCTTTCAAGCTGCTTGTCCTGCCATTGGTCCCCTGGCTTACAAGGTCGCATTTCAGATCTTCCTTGTCACCTTCATAGGGAATCTTTTTCAAGAGGCTGTAGAACCTCGAAAAGTTATCTATCTGCTGTTTCATTCTTCTTCGTCATCTATTATTCCGTATTCCATTTGAAGATACATGTCAGATGCACTCAGTAGAGCATTTGAAAGGGCATTAAGAATCTGCACCTTGTCAAGGTTGCCAAAGTCCTCAATCTCCGCTTTGGTCTGTTCCAGAATCTTGTTTATTATCTGTTCCATTTAGTTATATGTTTAGTTCGTGCTTTGGTTTTATTACAGGATCGTGAATTACTTGGAAATATGTTCCATAAGCAACAAGCTTTTTCATTCTCTTGGTCAGTTCCGTCAAACGCCCGTAATTCTCAATCTTTATAGTTCCATCTTCTTGACGGATTTTCAAAACGATATAGTCATTATTTTCCATTGTTTACTCTTTACTTGGTTTCCACTCGATCGTAATTTCTGGGTACATCCTTCCGGAACCTCCGCACATAGGACATGGTACCTTAATACCTTCAAAGGTTTCTTCATCCCTGCCCCAGAACCATCCGTTTCCGCTGCAATAGTTGCAGGTCTGGGTGAGGCCTTTCAGATGCTCCTTTTTTGCTTTCAATGTGGGGCTGCATAGCTCCAATATCTGTTTTGTCTTACTCATCGTTTATTCCTCCGTGACTATTTTCAGATAATCATGTTTCCTCACAAGAAGATGCAATGCAATTTCATCTTTCCACCCTTCTGCATCATATATTCCACCTGGGTATTCCTTAAACATGTGGAATCTATACTTCTGACCGCAGTATTTACATTCAAGCACTATCTCGTATTCTCCTTCTGGGTTAACGACATAGCCAGCGACCTTGTCTGTTGACATTTCTTCCATCCAATTGCCATAGCCACTGCGGAAGTGGTAGCAATGCGAACAACATAGCATTGGTTCGTATGGGATGGAGTCATATTGTGCTATTAGCGGAAGACGATACTTGTTTCCTTTTGGATCTTGTACTATCATCTGATTTCCTCCATAGTTTGGTTCAGATTTCCCCAGTACCGCGCTGCACCTTCATCCCAGATGGTATATTCACCACTGGTACCGATGAAGCGACCTTTGCTGAATGCCTTGAAGCCTTCCACCCATATTTTCAGAGTGGCATCATACATCACGCTTTCCGCTGCGCTGCCTCTGGGCGCTCTGCCCTTGGCATGGCTGATGAAGATAAGCAGCTTGTCCTTGTTCTGCTCTTTCAGCCTGATGTAGTCCCTGTAGCTCATCTGCGTATATTGGAAGGAATCGATGACGGCAATGTTCCAGCTCTTGCGCTTGCTCAGACGCTCCCTGAGGTCTTCCATAGGCTCTGCATTCAACAGATTGAAACGACGGTCTACCTCGCTCATGCCGTGCCTCATCATGCTCTGCTGCATCGTCATGCTGTCACCTTCCTCCAGACTGTCATACACAACGCGGTCATACTTGCACAGCTCTTTGCACAACTGCATCACGAAACTGCTCTTGCCGTTGCCTGAGTTGCCCCAGATGAACCATACTCCAGTACGTTCCGGCTGTCCGAAGGCTTGCGCCCACGCCCCTTCAAAAGGGAACGTGTGACGCTTTCTTTTCAGAACCTCGTTTACTGTTAATGCTCTGCCCATTATTTTACTTGCTGTTTTCTCGTTTAACTCTGTGGATGCTCTTCTTTACTCTTCTGAGGTCGAAGTCACATGCTTCGGCATCCTTCATCACCTCATCGATGTCCTTGCGCTCTGAAAGACCGTTCGCGGTACAGATGGCATATACATCATGTGGAGTGGTTTCTTCCAGTTCAAAGTATTTGCGACCTATACGGCTGTAGAACTCCTTATATCCTGGTTTCTCCCAGCGCAAGCCGTTCTTGATGCGCTTCTTGATGTAGTCCGTACTCATGAACACCACACCGCACTTGTCTTCGAGCTTGTTGTAAAGACTGATGAAGTAGTGGAACACGCTTTCAGTCAGTTTGTCTGCCTCATCGAATATCAGAAGAGGGGCATCCATCAGAATCAGGTTCGCAAGGATCTCTTTCCAGAGCTCTCGCACGGTGAAGCCCTCGCCTCTGATGCCTACCAAGCGCGCGATCTCTCGCACAAACTCACCTTTGTACAGGTCTTCCGAGCATTGCATGTAGAAGACTTCCTTGTGGCTCTCTGCATAGATCTTCGCCGTGGTGGTCTTGCCACATCCGGCTTCACCAATGACCCATGTCACGTTTTTCCACTGCTGAGCGTCATCAAGGGCATAGCTGATTTCCTGATACGCCATTGTCTCTACAATCTGCCAGCCATCGCCACCGTTTCCGTCTGTTCCGCTGACGGTCTTAACCTGGTCGGCAATCTTGCGCCACATTTCTTCACTGATGTTGTCCCACTTGCCGTTGAGGATGTTGCTCACTGTGCCGGCACTGGTGTTCTTCAAGCTGCCCACAGCCTTGTTCTGGCTTGGGTACTTATCCACATACGCTTTCAGCTGCTTGCGGATCTGCTCTTTTTCTCTTGATGTCAATTCCATGATGTTGATGTTATATGTAAAAATTCAGTTCGTTTCTTGTCTATAGCTTACCTGCCACCTTCTTGGCATCCATTTCAATCTTCTTCTGCTCCAGAATTTCAGAGAAGTCTATTGAGCTGACTCGTTTAGTCCATTTGCCAAGGCTCAGTTCCTCAGGTGCTGCACTGTACTTCCTTGTGCGCCTGTCTATCTGCCTCTGCACGTCTGCGCTCACTCCCTTCAAGTCTGGAGTAACAAGACCGTTCTGCTCAGGGGCAACGCCTTCTGCATATTCTATTTCCTTCGCTACCACCTGACGCTCTATGCGGCTCTGCTCTGTGGCTGTCTGTTGAGCTCTGATGAAGGCTGCTTCGCCTTCCGTCTGCTCCTGGATTGCACGATGGATAAGAAGGTAAGGCTCTGCAACACGCTCAAAGCGAAGTTCACCGGCTTTGTCCTTCCAGTAGAGGCGGATGCTGCTAAAGTCGTAAGGATCGTATTTCACCACAAACTTCTGATAGGTGTGCTTCCTGCGCCATTCTATATCTGGAGTGCCAGGAGCGCTCATCACCTCGTAAGTCCTCTTTTGTCCCTTCACCGTGATTTCTATGCCACTGCTCGTGAAGGTGCTCATCCTGTCGCAAGTCACCCAGAACATATCTATCATGTCGCTTGCGGTCACAACTGGAGTCTCAGGATTCGTGCTGTTCTCATACATCTTTATGCGCTGCTCTCCAGTTGCAGGGTGAGCCATTTCGTTCCACTCTGTTCTTGCCTTCAAGTAGGCGGCTTTCAGTTCCGCCAGAGTGTAAAGCTTATCTTTGTTCGCCTCTATAAATTCGAGGTTCGCACGGCTGTTGTCCTTCTTTGCCGTGATGTTCTGACCTGTGAAGCGCCAGTCCTTGTGAAGTACCTGTTGCTGGAATCTTCCAAACACGCTTTCAATGGTCTTCGATGCACCGTTGTAAGGTGCGGTCGTTCTGTGGATATGACAGAGCTTGTCAAAGAACTGCTGGTTCTGCAGCTTCTTGTGGCCGCCCTGGTTGTCATGTACTATCTCGTATGGCTTGTGTCCACTCACCTGAATAGCCATGCGGTATGACATGTATTGTGCTTCGTAGTCCTCATTGTCGCTGATATGGAAACCAAGGAATGTTTCTGTGGCTGCGTCAATGACTTCATACACGCTTGTGGTCCTAACCTTGCCGTCATCGTCTCTGTAGTATAAGTTCAGCTTTGTGCCATCACCATACCAGAGAGCATCGCGCATAGTTGGCAACTGTGTCTTGTGTCTGCGGTCAAACTTCTGGTGGGCGCTCATTTCGCCATATACGGCATCATGCCACAATGGTTCGATGGCTGCGCTGTCAAGCCATGTCTTCAAGCTCCTGATGCTCTTCAATGGCTTCCAGCCCTTGCCCTCTGCCTCTGCGTTGAAGGTCTCGAATATCTGCGAGTCTGTAAGCACAGGAACCCTGCTGCGCTTCAGCGCTATCAGCCTCCTTGATGCCTCTTCCGTAATCTTCAACGTGTTCTTGTTGCCAATCTTGCCGCTGATCAGAGTACCATAGCCCTCTTTCTTGAACTGGCTCATCTTCTCCTTCAAGCGAGAAAGATTCTTTGGAAGGGTGTGGCTTGTCACCTCTCTCAGCTTCTCGCTCTGGGCAAAGATGATGTCCCAGAGGTCGCTGCGTCTGCCACCACCAAGGGCGTGAGTCGTAGCGGTCAGTTCGTTCATCTTCTGCCATAGCAAGCCAAGCACTGTTGCATTGCTTGTGTATTCATCAATGAGCTTCTGGCTGAGACGCGTTTGAACACCATTCAAATCATATTCAAACACCTCAAAGAACTCTCGTGCCTTGCCATCCTCACGCACCCAGTCTTTCAGCTCCTGTTGCTTCAACACGTCCGCTGGCTTGCCGTACTTCTCTTCAAACTTCATTCTGTACTTTACAGGAAGAGAAGCATACACATAGAGCGCGATTGTGCATTCGCCACCACCGCGACGAGCACACTGGATATTGCCTCTTTGTACATTCTTCATCAGAGTAGGACCAGTAATGACAGGACTGTCACCACCAGCTAACTCATCAAAGGTAACGCACAATATCTTGTTGAAATACTCCATTTCCTGTTTCGCTAAAATGATTATTCCTCTAATTTGTCCCAAGGACAGCTACTTGCCAACACTGCTGATACAATAAGAACCAACAGACTGATGCCGTACCACCACAATGGGGCATTGTCACAGCATACCATCACAAAGAACACGTTCATCAGCAATACACTGACAACAGCCTTCACCTTCTCCCACCTGGTCAAGTTCTTGAACCAGACGATTTCTGCTCCGAAGAGCTCTTTCATTGCATCTTTCATAGTTACTTGCCGACTTCGATTCCACCATACTCTTTTACTGCCACGTAACGGATCTTACGAGCCAACTCACTGTTCTTCTTGAAATGAAGTGCTTTGCTCACCATTTCACGAGAACATCTGAAGGCAAAGGCTATCTTGTTTGCCTTGCCATAGTCCAAAACTATTCTTTTCATACGCGATATATTGTTAAAAATTAAACTTTATTCGTTTATTTGAGCTTTTTTGTGTACCTTTGCAACGTGTTCACAATTTGATTTGCCTGCAAAGGTATAGAAAATTTTCAATATACAAAAACTTTTTATTGATTTTTTTCAATATAAGGGTAAAAATTATAGAAATTCTGCAATATGGACTCCACTTTTATTGATAGATTGCTCCTTTTTATGGAAAAAGAAGGCATTAACGACAATCAGATGACTGTCAGCGCAGGGCTGTCGGTTGGTGTTGTCGGGAAAATGCGCAAAGGAATCACCAAAGGGCTGAACTCTGCAAATATTGAAAAAATTCTATACGCTTATCCGCAATTGTCAGCTACTTGGCTTCTTACTGGTGTTGGTAATATGGTACAAGTTCCACAGAATGCAGATCAGGATGTTCCATGCAGTTCAGATTCTACCATTGAGAGACTTGTGGCACAAATCACGGATCAAGCTATAGAAATAGGATCCCTACGTGAACAGATTAGACAGTTGAAACGAGAAAAAGGGAAAAATGTATCGGATGCCCTGACTTCTGGCATTGCAGATGCCGTGTAGAATGGCTTACCATTGTACGCAGCAGATAAACGAAACGCGCATCCTTTTCTCACCTCTTTTTTGCCAACTAATTGATTTTAGGCACTTTCGTGTAAAAAGTGCTGCTTGAATAATGCTTTTTATTGTGTATTTCGCCCCTTGAAAAATGAGAAATACACACTTTTCGCACGTTCAAACAACCATACTACCCACTGAATCATATTCCAAAAGTGTTAAAAGTGTCCACCCAAACGTCCACCCAATCAAGACATTTCGTTTTTGCAAGGTCTATTTTGTCCACCCAAACGTCCACCCAAGTGTCCACCCAACCCCAATTTTGGGCATAAAAAAGGGGAAGCGAACTGCCTCCCCTGGATATAGATTAAAACACACTGTTCAAAGCCTCATCACGTTCATTATATATAATAAGAGCCAAAGAAACACGCCTCTGACAGCCTTTTTCTTCCTCTTCCTTACCAACACACGCTAAAGCGTCTTAAATGCCCCAGAAAGCCCATAAACACAGGGAATAAGGCGTTCTAACGCCACCACAGCACAGATGGGACCTCCACGCTGATGAGCGCCCATGTACCGCCACACGATCCGTCCTGATACAATAAAAGCAGCCTTTTGAGCTGCCATGTAACATTTCCCCCTTAAAACACCATTCAAATGGTTTCCAAACGTAACATAAACGTAAAGCAGATGTAACGTTTCGTTTTTGCCTTTTGTCTCATCCTCTCCAAGCCTCAACACCTCCCAACTCCTTTGTTTCCAACGCTTTCACTGATTTAAGGCTCTCACACTCCATTACCACATTTCGTTTTGCCCCCCTTACTTAATCACTGATGTCCAATAAGTTTCCTATCTTAGAAATCAAAGTTTTTGCCTGCGGAAGAAGTGTTTTCATCTTCTCTGGCTCTGATTTGAAGGCACAATTGTAATCGGCATCCTCTCGCATGGATTGCAACTGGGAATAAAGAGAACCTTCGTCATGGGTAACAATACCAGTCTTTACATAGTGCTGACCATACGCCATTACAGTTCCTCTGTGCGTATTCACCTTATGTCCGTCTTTGATTAGTAGTGCAGACACCGCATGAAAAACGGCATAATACATTCTATTAGCAACAACTTCCCAATATCCCATAGTAGCATTACCTTCCGCTTGTTCCATGAATGTTATTGCCTTTTCGTATTCACGCTTTACTATTATTTCACGTTCTGTTTCTGTTAGACTCATAATATTGTGATTGCATCATGTTCCACGTTCTTATGGAAGTTAGTGCATGTATCTTCCTCCCACTCTTTCTTTGTCTTGATGATTGGAATTATCATTTCATTGATATCCCAACCGAATGATGTGATGGGATACACAATAGTCCTGTAATCTTCTTGTTCCACAGAAGGTTTGTTTACCAATAAAAGTACATCCCAATCAGAATCATCACGATTGTCGCCTCTAGCACGTGATCCGTATAGAAGCACTTTGCTTCCAGCAGGCATAATGCGAGATGCTACATCGCGTATTCCTTTAATAACATTATTCATTCTATGTGTTTCTGTCTTTCTCATTTATTGAATATGTTTAGAGTAAACCTTTCTGAATGCAAATTTACAAAGAATTAGCGAAACTCCCAAACTTTTCATGTACTTTTTGATTACTTTGTTTTTGCTCTTACAGTCAAATATTACGGACAGAACATGAAAGTTTATTGCTATTTTTTTGCATGAATGAGAATTTATATGTACTTTTGCATAAGTAATTGTTTGTTATAAAAAATCAAGAATATAAAGTATGAATATAACAACCATATTTCTATTCGCGGTGTTACTAATGTTTGCATTAGTAACTCCGCTTTTCAGTCCTTTCTTCAGAGCTCGCAGGCTGTTGAAATATGTTGTAAATGAGGAAGGGACTACAGAATACGATGAAGAAACACAACCTGCTGCAAAGGCTGTGCCGATATCTATCGTAATAGTAGAACATGACAGTGCATTCAGACTGGAACAGATCCTGCCAAAGTATCTTTCGCAGGAATATAGTGCTGATTATCAGGTTGTGGTAGTAATAGATGAGAATGACTCAGAGTCAGAGGATGTACTAAAACGCTTGAATGATAATCCGCATTTGTATTACACGAAACTGCCTATCACCTCGCGTTATCTCAGCAGAAAGAAACTGGGCATAACACTGGGTATGCGTGCAGCAAAGTACGACTGGGTGGTGGTGACGGACGTTCACTGTGTTCCTACTTCTAACCAGTGGCTCAATCATTTTGCAAAATGCTGCACAGAGGACAAGAATCTTGTGCTTGGCATGACGCCTTTCGAGGATGAAGCACCTGTTTATCAACGCTTCAACCACCTGCGAACCATGCTCTATCATTTGCGTCAGGCAGAGAAGAGCATTGCTTTCAGTACAAACCAGTCAATGGTGGCGATACGAAAGAGCGAGTTCTTCAAACAGAAAGGTTTCAGCGGTAATCTGGAATATACTCGCGCTGAGTTTGAATTCCTTGTAAACAAATTCGCAGAAAAAAGAAAAACTGCCATAGCCATCGCTCCAGGAGCATGGTTACAGCAGTTTAATCCAAATAAGAAACGACTGATGGGACGACAACTCTTCTCACTTGATGCGATGAAGGGCATGAAACGTAAAGGGTGGTTTAAGTTCTGGTCTTATCTTGATAACGACCTGATACATGTATTCAACATCGTGATGATGTTCTGTATCGTCATTGCATGCCTCTGTATATGGCATGAAAGTGAGAAGATACCTGTTAATCCGGATGTAATGATGTTTTGCTACATTATGTTGGCAGTATTTGTAGTGATATGGCTTATCTCACAGATTGTCAGGTTCTTCATTTACCGTCCGGTGCTCAAGGCGTTCACTATCACGAATTCTGACTATGAGGATTATTCCTACATCAATCCATTCCTGGCTATCATCCTTGAATGGACGATGACGTTCCGTAACATTGCCCTCGCTATACGCTATAGATTTGCAGATAAAAACGATTTTATAACTCATAAGCTTTGAGAATAGTTCATTACATATCAGATATTACCTCCAATGCAGGACCTATTGCCGGTTCTGTGCAGATGATGATGGCATGTACCGCAAAAGTAGTAGAGACTCATTTTATTACTAATGTTGCGTTGTCACAGGAGGATGCTATCGTATGGAAAGAACGCTACGGGGTGGCGATACATTATCTGCCACCTATAGCTGACAAGAACCCGATAGCACTGATATCTGTTTATCAAAACATACGTAAGACATTACAAGAAATAAAACCTGACGTAGTACATGTTCATGGGGCATGGAATGTTTTAGCGGCTATGGTAGAACACGCCGCAAGGCATAGTAATATCGTTACTATAGTTTCTCCTCATCGCGCTCTGTCACCTGAGATAATAAATATCGACTTCTGGAAAAAAAAGCTTTGGCGACTATTGGCTTACCAGATATGGATGGTGAGATTCTGCACTGCAGTCATTGCGATGAATGAAAAAGAGAAAGAGAACATTATTTCGTTGGGACTGAAGAAAAGAATTGAGGTATTACCTACAATACCAAGAGATTTAGAATCGGCAGGTCCTGTACGTGATGCAATGATGGCGACATATCGAAAAGCCCTGGACACGATGTACTACAAGCATATAACGGATGCAGAAAAAGACTTTGTGGCTACGATGGTTCAGGCAACCGCAATAGATAAAGACGTGGAACTGAGAGCACCAAAGACTGAAGGATTGTCGTTTAGAAACATTTTCTTCTATGCCTATGATGAGGACGTAACAGAGCAGATGATGATTGGAGCACATAAGATGGGGGTTGCCATTCCGACATTGATGGAAGTGGAGAAGGTTCCAAGATACAAAATCCGCAAGGCAAAGGTACGTAGTTCTATAAACAATGTTAATAACAGCAAGCGACATAAGATTTCAGAAGAATATAAGATGGAGCAGGTTGCTGTGGATCAGATAGCCAAAGCTAAAAGTCTGGGAATGAAAAGAATGACACTGAGAAATTATCTTGAGTTGTACAGACTGTTCCGAAATACAGATTTCAATGAGGATATCGTTGCTGAAGAACTGAAACGAATGGGACTAAAATCTTTCACCATAAAATTGCAAAAGAAACTAACAAAAATGTTTGCCCTAAAAGAGGGATACAATATTTACTAAAAACCTAACTATATATATCATACTATGAGCAAATACGACATAGAGCGCGACATGCATTACTTGCTGTTGCTCTCAAAATCATTTCCTAACGTTGCATCTGCTTCAACGGAGATAATTAACCTTTCTGCAATTATGAATCTCCCTAAGGGCACAGAGCATTTCCTTGCGGATATTCATGGAGAGCACGAGGCGTTTATACATGTACTGAAGAATGCATCGGGACGTATATCAAAAAAGGTGGACGACATATTCGGTGAATACCTTCCTGCGTATGCCAAGAAGGAATTGTGCACACTGATATACTACCCAGAACAGAAACTGGAGCTTATAAAAAGTCAGACGGAAGATCTAGAAGATTGGTATCGCATGACTCTTCACCAATTAGTGAAAGTGTTCAGAGAGATATCTTCAAAATACACACGCTCGAAAGTCCGTAAATCTTTGCCAGATGAATATAGTTATATTCTCGAGGAATTGTTACATGAGCGACCTGAAGAAGCAAACAAAGTCGCATACGTGAATGTCATCATTGATACAATTATCTCTACAGACAGCGCAGATGACTTCATAACGGCATTGGCAAACGTGATTCAAAGACTGGCTATTGACCAGTTGCATATTCTTGGAGATGTGTATGACAGAGGTCCAGGAGCACATATCATAATGGATAAACTTGGAGAATATCACTCATGGGATATACAATGGGGTAATCACGACATCCTTTGGATGGGAGCCTGCGCAGGAAACATCGGTTGTATATGCAATGTGATAAGATTGTCATTGAGATATGCTAACCTCATGACACTGGAGGATGGCTATGGCATTAATCTTATGCCATTGGCGACATTCGCAATGGAGACATACGGAAAGGACACATGTGAAGCTTTCAAACCTATACTCAACTCGGAGAATAAAGATAAGTTTGACAAGAAAACACTGAGACTGATGACAATGATGCATAAGGCTATCAGCGTACTGCAGTTTAAGGCCGAGGCACAGATATTCAAACGTAATCCTTCATGGCAGATGGAGGACAGATGCATGCTCAGTGCAATAGACTTTGAAAAGGGAGTATGCCGCATTGACGGAAAAGAATATGCTATGCTCGACATGAATTTCCCTACGGTGGATCCTGAGAATCCTAATGCATTCACAGAAGAAGAGGAATTGCTAATGAAGAAACTGGTACATTCGTTCCGTATATCAGAAAAGTTGCAGAGACATATTAAGACGATGCTTTCACACGGATGTATGTATGCGGTGTATAACAACAACCTTCTTTTCCATGCTTCTATTCCACTTAACGAAGACGGAACGCTAAAAGAAGTGGAGATAATGCCAGGCACTAAATTGTCTGGACATTTATTACTAAAGAACACAGGAATGCTGGTAAGATCAGCATTCCAAAATGATACGCCTAAGGAAGAAAAGGAGTATGCAAAGGATTATTTCCTATACTTGTGGTGCGGTAAGGATTCATGTTTGTTCGACAAATCCAAGATGGCTACTTTTGAACGTTATTTTATTGTTGAAAAAGAGACACACATTGAAAAGAAGGGTGTTTTCTTCCGCATGAGAGATGATGATAGCGTTGCAGAAAAGATGGCAGACACAATTCTTGATGCATTCGGAGTGATAGGAGAAAACAGACACATAATCAATGGTCACGTGCCGGTTCACGTAAAGAAAGGAGAAACACCTATAAAGGCTAACGGCAAGTTGATGGTAATAGATGGAGGTTTCGCAGAACCTTATCATAAGGAAACAGGCATAGCAGGATATACACTCGTCTATCATAGCCGTGAATTCGAACTTGTTCAGCATGAACCTTTCACAAATGTAGAAGATGCTGTGAGGGAAGGACGAGATATTAAATCAACTGCTAACATCGTAGCTAAGACAGGACATAGACTGCTCGTTGCAGACACAGACCTAGGACAAGAACTCAATAAACAAATTGCAGACTTAAGAGAACTGCTGTATGCTTACAGACATGGTTTTATTAAGGAAGTAAAATAATAACATCAAAACGAAATTATATAATGGAAAACGAGAAAGAACTCAAATCGCTTACATATGTGTTTTACGGTATAATGGCATTTCCTCTAATGCTATTTGTGTTGCTATCTGTCACTTTTGGATTGCCAGACACTACTGTTATCACGTCAGAAAGTTTTATTCTTCAGTTCATCATGACCTTGCTGACAATTATCGCCATACCTGTATTGCTGTGGTTTGTGCGCAGGGAACGCTTCAAGAAGGAAGAAACATACAAATCATTCCTGATAACTCGTATGTGCATATTAGCATCACTTACCATGCTCAACACAGCTGCTTACTTCTTCCTGCCAAACGCATCATTCTACTATCTTGCCGTAATGACATATCTGTCCATGTTCTTTGCAAGAAAATAATAACAAAATCTACACATGATAAAACTGACAGCCCTGGAACCTGAGGATCTGGAATTGCTCTACACAATAGAGAATGACACTTCGTTGTGGATAGTCAGCAATTCTAACGTACACTTCAGCCGATACGCTTTGAGAGATTATATCGTCAATCAGAAGGCTGATATTTATGCTGACAAACAGTTACGACTCGTTGTAAGAAAGGGGAATAATGCATATTCTTCTGACGCATCAGACACAATAGGCCTCATAGATCTCTTCAACTTTGAGCCTAAACATCTTAGGGCAGAACTCGGAATAGCTATTCTAAAGCACGAACAAGGAAAGGGATACGCACAGAATGCCGTACAAAAACTTATAGATTACTGTCGCATAACACTGCATCTGCATCAGATTTACTGCATCGTGCCAATAAACAACGAACCATCCATAAACATGTTACGAAAGGTTGGATTCTCAAATGAAACAATATTGAAGGACTGGATTTTAACTTCGGAAGGATGGATTGACGCCATACAATTACAATATTTCTTATAAGGATAAGAAAAAATGTCCTTACTTCTTTGCTTTTTACAAAAAAAAAATGTAACTTTGCAAAAACCTGAATAATAAAACAACTAAATTACTTCATAACCAAACAAATAAAATACTATGTTAGAAGAAAAAGACCTTAAGCAGCTTGCTGAAAAAGGAATCAGCCAGCAGCAGATCGAGACACAAATCAAACAGTTTGAAACAGGCTTTCCTTTCCTTAAACTTGAAGCAGCGGCATCAATTGAACAAGGTATTCTTGCTCCTTCAAAGTCAGAGGCTGATGCATATGTGAAGGCATGGGAAGATTATAAAGCTTCAGGAAAGAAAATTGTTAAGTTCGTACCAGCATCTGGCGCTGCAAGCCGTATGTTCAAAGACATGTTCTCTTTCGTTGATGCAGAATACAATGAACCAACAACAGATTTCGAAAAGAAATATTTTGCACAACTCAAGAATTTTGCTTTCTATGATGAGCTGAATGCGGTTTGTCAGAAGAATGAAGGAAAGGACATTGATACTCTTATTGCTGAAGGAAATTACAAAGCTGTTGCTGCTAATATGCTCAAGGCAGAGGGACTCAACTACGGACAGTTACCAAAGGGCATGCTGCTATTCCATAAATATGCAGAAGGTGCTCGCACTCCAATGGAAGAGCATCTCGTAGAAGGTGCATTGTATGCAGCCTCTAACGGTGAGGCAAATGTTCACTTCACAGTTTCACATGAGCACGTTCCTTTCTTCAAACAGAAAGTTGCTGACAAGATGAAGCAGTACGCTGACAAGTTTGGTGTAAAATACAATATCTCTTTCTCAGAACAAAAGCCTTCTACAGATACTGTTGCGGTAAATCCTGACAATACATTGTTCCGTAACTCTGACGGTTCAATGTTATTCCGTCCAGGTGGACACGGCGCACTCATAGAAAACCTTAACGAGATTGATGCTGACGTTATATTTATAAAGAACATTGATAACGTTGTACCTGACCGTCTCAAAGACGAAACAGTACAGTGGAAGCAAGTTATTGCAGGCGTTCTCGTTACTCTACAGAAGAGAGCATTTGAATATCTTGATGTACTGAATTCTGGTAAATATGATCACGCTAAACTCGAAGAAATAATACGATTCGTACAGCAGAATCTCTGTTGTCGCAAGCATGACATAAAGGAACTTGAGGATGCAGAATTAGTAATATACCTCAAGAATAAGCTTAATAGACCTATGCGTGTCTGTGGTGTTGTAAAGAATGTTGGCGAGCCTGGCGGTGGTCCTTTCCTTACATACAATCAGGATGGCACTGTTTCATTACAAATCCTTGAATCTAGCCAGATTGACAAGAGTAACACAGAATACATGAAGATGTTCACAGAAGGAACACACTTTAACCCTGTTGATCTCGTATGCGCTGTAAAGAACGCTGAAGGTGAAGCATTTAACTTACCAGATTTCGTTGATATTACAACTGGATTCATTTCCTCTAAGAGTAAAAATGGTAAAGAATTAAGAGCATTGGAATTGCCAGGTCTTTGGAATGGAGCTATGTCTGATTGGTCAACAATATTTGTAGAAGTACCTCTCGGAACATTCAACCCAGTAAAGACGGTTAATGACCTACTACGTGATCAGCATCAATAAACCACATGGCATGGCATAACGATCTAGGAAAATGGGGCGAAGAGCAAGCCGCTAAATATCTTGAAGAAAAAGGATGGTACATACGACATCGTGATTGGAGAGATAAACATAGAGACTTGGATATAGTATGCATTGATGCAAATATGACAACACTACTAATCGTTGAGGTAAAAACAAGATCAAGCGATTACTTCAAAGATCCTGTAGAATCCATAACACTTGAGAAACAAAACAACATACTCAAAGCATCAACAGCATATCGGAGATTTTACAACTTATGGAATCTGGACCTTCGCATAGATACCATTTGCATAGTTGGCACACCAGGAAAAATGGTTAGACTTGACCATCAAGAAAACGCAATAGACACTTACGCAAACTATTTATATAAAGAACAACAACGTAAACGTGCCAAATACAAAAAGCGCCCTGGTTGCTGGTGATTAAATTGTGATGGATAAGTTAATGTTATCTACATTTAACAAATAAGGTAACCATCAAATAAATAACCAAAAGAAGGACTTCAATATTATATTGAGGTCCTTCTTTTATTCTAAAGATAGTTTAATCATAAATCACACATAATATTATTAGAAGATGTTCTAATAAATCTATATTGAATTCATTCTATTCAACAAAAAAGAGAGTCCTCAGTTCACTAGAACCAAGGACTCTCGACTTTTTAAAGAAGGCGGCCTCCTACTCTCCCGCATTGCATTGCAGTACCATCGGCGCAAGTGGGCTTAACTTCTCTGTTCGGAATGGGAAGAGGTGGAA
>JAGHTW010000105.1 GCA_018065145.1 Candidatus Prevotella equi | reverse complement strand
AGATTTAACGATTTTAACTTTATTTAAGGCGAAAAGTTGGCTTTTATATATAATAAAGGTGTGTTTTGAAGACTAGATGGAGGTTATGGATATGACTGAGGTGTTGTGTAAAGGGAACATCTGTAATGACATTTTGTCGGACCAGTTTAACAAGGGGGTGGTTCCAAAACACCACCTTTGGATTAAGCAACGAAATGTAAACTCAGTCAAAGAAATAGCGAAAGGGGACGCGAATTGCTATACCCTTCAACCAAAACCTGGGTGTTAGGCTTCCTATTTGAAAGATTTGCACATAATAACTTATTATGTTGTATATTAGTGATTTGTATGTAATATTAAGGTTATTATAAATTTAATAAAATTCTTTTTGTGTCACAATAATGTCACAAATTGTTTTTTAGACGTTGATATTGAGAGATTGATAAGTGGACTTTACAACGGTTTGTGAATTTGATATTGAATTAATGAGAGGGTAAAGAAAGATAAAAGATGTCCAAAATGCAATTTACATCATGCACTAAGGCAAGTTTTTCATACAATTAGCATCTTTTAAGTGTGGAAGTGAGTCATATTTCAAAAAAATGTAGTACTTTTGCAAAAGCAAAAGTGTGATACACTGTCAATTGCTGCAATTAAAAAGAAGAACTAATGGGTAAAATACTATATTTCCTCTGTTTCATCTTGTCTGTGTTCCCCACAGATGCAAACGAGAATCGAAGGCATATCCATGTAACCAGACGTGGGAGCAAGAAGGCTCACATCGGTGATACTGTAGCCAAGATTTGGATTGAGAAGAACGGAGAACGGTGCATTGAGATTGCGTGGTCTGAATTGTCATCTGACGAGGAAGCCGACATTATCTCGGTCATTGAGAACCATTATGACTACATCAACGACTGTTATGACCGTGTTATCAACGGAAAGAAGGTCGATATTTTACGGATCAATAAAAAACAATAAGAATATGTGCAGATTCAAGGACACAAATCTTGGCATCAAGAAACTCGATTTCAGTGAGAAGCGAGGAATGATGGCTGTCTATCTGACAGATGGACGTGAGGTGCTTGTTCCTGTGGGATTGTTCCCAGAGATTAAGCAACTTCGCAAATCGCAAAGAGAAGATTACATGATCATGGATGGTCAGTTCTTCTCATTCGAGGCAATCAGCAAAATATTCTCTGTGAAGGATGTGCTGAATTGCAACCTTGCATAGGGTTAACATACATAATTTAATAATATAGAGCTTCACGCTCTTGTTCTCCACTCTTTGAATACCGCCAAACATTCAACCATCGAGAACAAGCAGAACGGGAAGTTCACGTCATAGGGCGTGGACTCATTCTTGCTTGTTGATGGGAAGGCCACTTGGCGGTAGCCTAAAGAGTAAACAAGACAACGAAGGGGTTGCGCCCTTCTTGTATTTGATAACTCATAAAAACGAAATAACAAAAAAATGAAACTGAAAGTAAAATTTATCTTCGCTATTCTAATGGCATTGCTCTATGTTTCCGGAGCATGGGCACAGAAGAGTGTAGTATGGGAAAAACCTTTGACGGCATATTCTCGTGTTACGGATATGATTGAAGTGAGCAAGGTTGAGTTTAATAAAAAGGAGACTTTGCTGACAATTCATATATTTCCGTTTGGCGCAAAGGAAATTGGTTTCTCTTCAGGGACAGTGTTGCAAGCTGATGGCAAGGACTATAAGGTGAAGGCTATCAAGAATCATGCTCTGGATGCAGGTATTAAGATGCCGGAGTCGGGCGATATAACTATTGAGATGACCTTCGAACCTGTTCCGAAGGACGTTCAGTCGGTGACATTCAACATGCCTGGAGCATTCTCCATTGAGAATATCCACCCTCGTAACTATAAGCGCGACGGTCTTACTAATACCTATTGGCGCAAGGATAAGACAGGCGAGTGGCTCATCGGTTTCACTAAGGACAAGGTCATCTATGACTGCCGCGTGTGGAACATAACAGCACGCAATAAGGATGATAAGTCTGGGGATGCCATTGTTGCTAAGGATGGTGAAGAGCAATTGTTAGTGAATGTGCAGAATGAGAAAAAAGGTAAGCGTAGAATCCTCATTGCCATGACAGTTGCTGATTGCAGCCTCATTACTGACGAAACTCTCCCTGACTATCCAACGAAAGCCACTAGTACTGTTATTGCTGACAATGCCTTCCGCTCTGGCGACAGCATAACTATCGTCGGTTGGTACAAGGATATGCCTGCAGAACTTCTCAATAAGAGTCACGAATTTGAGGCAAGCTATAACAGCATCTTTAATGATGAAAGTGTGACATTCTCTGCTCCTATTGACGATGAGGGACATTTCACCCTTCGCATGCCTGTGGAAAACACAGAGTTTCTTTATTGCGACTGGGAACGTTGCAATATTATGTTCCTTGCAGAACCAGGCGAGACTTACTTCCTTCTGAAGGACTTCAACGACGGTCAGACACTCGTTATGGGAAAGAACGCCCGCCTACAGAACGAGTTGCTTGCAAATCGGGAAATGATGAGATATCGTAGCGGTAATTACCAACATCTGCAGGAAAATGGCGGTGCTATGGGCTACCTTGCCCACAACGACAGCTTGATGAATGTAGCTATGGACAAGCTTGAGAAGCATCTGCAAGAGCACCCAACTCTTTCGGAACGCTACCGTAAGTTCATGCGCAACTATATCCTTGCAGACTTCGGCAGAGACCTTATGCAGGGACGTTTCCGTGTGAAAAGCTTCCGTCTGCCTGACGAGTACATCAACAATGTCACAGAGAATATTTGGAATAAAATGGAGCGACCATACACTATGGTCGGCAATGGTTATCCAACCTTCTTCCGCGACTATACTGACCACATGGCAGATGTGCTGCGCGAGAAAGGCGATCTGCCAGTGAAGCTTGCTCTCCTTGAGGCTGACCGTAGGGGAGAGATAGCGCTCAGCGATGACGACAAGAAGCTGCTCTCCGACTATAACGACTACTACAAGGCGTTCGATAAGAAGGTGCGTGAGACTCCTGACTCACTCCAAATGCCGATGATAAACGACTTTAACAACAGTGAGATGGTGCAGCGCATCAATGCTCTCCTTGCCCGCGACGGTATGCAGAAGGCTATGGAAAAGACTGCCGACAACATCGAGGACGTTGAATTCCTGAAGGCTATCGATAAGCTCGGTTGGGATCGTCAGCTTGGCGACTTCTATATAGCACAGAGAATGTACAAACGCATAGACGGCACTCGCGAGCCATTGTCTGCCTACATGCTCAACTTTGCAAAGGAGAACATCAAGATTCCTGCTGCCGTGCGCATGATTACAGACCTTAATAACAAGTATATCGCAATCAACAATCGCACACTCTCTACCGACTACATCAAGTCAAGCGATGATGTAGCAGGCTTGAGTGAGGGCGAGCAGATACTTCGCAAGCTTATAGAGCCATACAAGGGAAAGATTGTTCTTCTCGATGTTTGGGGCACATGGTGCGGACCTTGCAAGGAACGCCTGTCGCATTCGCAGGAGGAATACGAGCGTCTGAAAGACTATGACATCGTGTATCTCTACCTCGCCAACCGCTCACCTGAGGAGAGTTGGAAGAACGTTATCAAGGAATACAACGTAACTGGCGATAACGTCGTACACTACAACCTTCCAGAGGCACAGCAGAAGGCTGTAGAGAATCACCTCAGCGTGCACTCGTTCCCATCCTATTTCCTCTTCGACCAGCAGGGCAACCTACTCGAAGGAGTCAATGCAGACCCACTCGACCTTGATGGTCTTGAAAGATTGATAAACAGATTGACAAACAAATGATAATCATTATGAGGCACCAAATAACATTAAGTTATAAGGTGCCTTATTTTTTATCTTGACATCCCATTACTCCTCATAAACCTATCAATTCTCCAATCATATCTACCATCAGCAACACTTGTAAGTTCGTCGGCAATTCGTCTGACAGCATTAGCACTGAGATGCCCAAACTCTTTAGCCAGATGCAGTAGCCAGGCACCAATCTTCTGCCATACAGACTTGTCGTTTGGCGAGAAGTTCATCATCACCATCTTTATTGCCGTGCTCTGATCATCGTGAAGGAAATCCTGATGACCACCTCTGCCATCATCATTGTTTGCATACGAAATCAATGAGTC
>JAGHTW010000159.1 GCA_018065145.1 Candidatus Prevotella equi | reverse complement strand
AAGGCAGAGGAGGGCAAGAAGCTCTTCGTACACCACATGAATGGTGTTGAGGAAGGCCAGGCTGTTGAGTTTGACAAGGTACTTCTCGTTGACAACAACGGTACCGTAACAGTAGGCGCTCCAACTGTAAATGGCGCAAAAGTAGTATGTGAAGTAGTGAACCCACTCGTAAAGGGCGACAAGGTCATCGTTTTCAAGATGAAGCGTCGTAAGGACGAGCGTAAGCGCAACGGTTTCCGTGCACAGTTCACTGAAGTAGTAATCAAATCAGTAGTAGCTTAAACCAAAGGAGGACTAAGAAATGGCACATAAGAAAGGTGTAGGTAGTTCTAAGAACGGACGTGAATCAGCTTCACAGCGACTTGGTATTAAGATTTATGGTGGTCAGGCAGTTACAGCAGGCAACATCATCGTTCGCCAGCGTGGTAACAAGCACTTCCCAGGTGCAGGTGTTGCACAGGGTAAGGATGATACACTCTACGCACTCATCGACGGTACAGTAAACTTCCATAGAGGTAAGTTCGACAAGAGCGTCGTATCAGTGATACCAACAGCAGAGGCATAAACCTACGCAGCAATTACAGCCCACGGGACTCCAAACACCCCAATGGCTATAAACTTACAATCAAAAACTTATTCCAAACAAATATAAGAAGGGCAGTGATTTACTCATAGCCCTTCTTCTTTTTTATATATACATTAGTTTTTGTATAAAAACACCTTATATTTTTGCACATGTAAAACAATTGTACTATCTTTGCGCTGTAAAAAATATTTAAAACAATGAATTACATACTCCACGCATACGCAGTACAAGATATTGGTCAAAGAAATAGTCAAGAGGATTCGTTTTATCCACCATTCATAGATCCTTGTCATTTTGACGAGGTAACACGCGATTGGGCTTTGTACGATGGTACCGCTCATACAGATGAACGATTGTTTATCGTATGTGATGGCATGGGAGGACATGATCGTGGAGAACTAGCTAGTCGTGTAGTTACTCAAACAATGAGTAGGTCGTTGCTTAGATCTGCTTCTATTGAAGGAGCATTCAATGATGAGATACTTAAAATTGCTGTTAGTGAGTCATTGGCCGCCCTTGCAAAGAAAGATATGCCTGATGAGGTGATGAAGATGGGCACAACGATGACAATGCTGAAGTTTCATGCCAATGGTGTAACGGTTGGACATATTGGTGATAGTCGTGTGTACCATTTCAGACCGGCTCAACAGTCACAACCAGCAAAGATGTTGTTCCGCACAGAAGATCATACCGTTGTCAACGATATGGTGCATAACGGACAAATAACCTATGCGCAGGCGCGACAGTCTTCAAAGAAGCATGTTCTTTCAAGAGCTATGATGGCTTGTCAGGAAAGAGAACCAGAGGTGGAGATAAACCATATAACCGATATAAAGACGGGTGATATCTTCATGCTTTGTTCTGATGGTATGTACGAAAACATGAGTGATGATGATTTCCTCAAACTCATGACAGATCCTAACTATACAGATGTTCAAAGAATTCAGAGACTGTTGCATGATTGTATTGATAACAAGGATAATAGAACAGCTATTATAATAAGGGTTCAGGAGATAATAAATACACCAGACAAGATGGCGCCAGATGCTTCATTGACACCTGGAACAGTATTGAAGAGTGAGAACTATACCTATCATATTGAGCGTGTGTTAGGTCATGGCGCTTTTGGTATCACTTATCTCGTAAATACAAGTATCTCTATGCAGGGACAACTTGGTACTATCCATACAGGAGTAAAGGTAGCACTGAAAGAGTTCTACATGGAGAAGGAAATGAAAAGAGTAGGAAGCGAATTGGTTACGCAGGTTGATAAAGAACGTGTGGCTAATTATGCAGAGAAGTTTAGGCATGAAGCAAAGAAACTTGCCATGCTGTCGCATCCTAATATTGTAAAGGTATTAGAGGTTTTTGAGGCAAATAATACCATATATTATTCAATGGAATATCTGCCCGATGGTACTCTTAATGACTATGTAAACAAACGTGGAGGATTACCAGAGAAAGAGGCAATTGGTTGCATACGACAGGTTGGTTCGGCTTTGAAGTATATGCACACAAACAAGATGTTGCACCTTGATATAAAACCTGCTAACGTCATGCGTGTGGAGAGTAGCGATACTTTGAAGATTATTGACTTCGGGTTGTCAAAACGTTTTGCAAATAATGGAGATCCAGAGTCTAGTTCCAACCTTGGCTATGGTACGCCTGGCTATGCTTCGCTTGAACAAGTTGATGGAAACATAGAGCATGATTTCTCTCCTGAACTGGACGTTTATGCTCTTGGTGCGACATATTATAAGATACTTACTGGATTGACGCCAAGTAATGCTATAGATGTGCTCAATCGTGGTATCAATACATTACCTCTTGTAAAGAAGAATGTAAGCCAAAAGAGTATTGACGCCATCAAGGCTGCAATGGAACCAACAAAGGCAAAACGCTTGAAGAGTGTTGATGTGTTCATTGATATGTTGCCAAGAGTCGATGATGAAACCATCTTTGTAGAAAAGAAAGACAATCATGTCTTGTACATTTCTATTATAGCAATTATTGTTAGTGTGCTATGTTTCTTAGCGGGAAGATATATAGTAGGCAATAATAATAACGTGGAAAATGAAGAAACAGAAATAATACCAGACAAGAATTTCACTATAGAAATGGTGAAGGTTGATGGTGGTACCTTTACAATGGGTTCTACTGCTGCTGATGCCGAGGAAGATGAGGCACCTTGCAGAAAAATCACTTTATCTACGTATTACATTAGCAAATATGAGATTACTCAGGCACAATGGCATAGTGTGATGAGCAACAAGAAACAAGGTAATAGCAAAAATGGTAGATTGCCGGTGTATAATGTTACGTGGGAAAAGGTACAAGTGTTTATTGAGCGTATAAACAAGAAGACCGGACGTCGTTTCCGTCTTCCAACAGAAGCAGAGTGGGAGTACGCTGCTCGAGGTGGAATAAATGGACGCCATTTCAGTTATAGTGGTGACAGAGAACTCGATAGTATAGCATGGTATTCTGGTAATAGCGTTGAGAGAGTTCATCCTGTAGGACAACTGAAACCAAACGAACTGGGTATTTATGATATGAGTGGTAATGTTTGGGAGATGTGTTCTGACTGGTATGGTAATTACGAAGGTGATAACTTGAAAAATCCTAAAGGAACAAGGCGTGGCGATTGGCATGTTATCCGTGGTGGATGCTGGAATAGTAGCAGCACTGAATGCCGTAATACATTCCGACAGGATGAGTCTTTGCTTACGGCTACCATGGCTATTGGTTTCCGCCTTGTAGAAGTAAAGAAATAGATGATTCTGATACTTATTTGTACCTGTCTTTATGCTCTGGATTCATCGGGAACCAACCTTTCTTGACGCGTTCTCTTTGTTCGAAGATTTCTAGGATGCTCCATATTGCAGAACATCCTATTACGCCTATTATAGAAGCGGCAAGAGTGTTAGGGATAAATAGGGAGATAATGAGAGAGATGAATCCTAATATGGCAAATACAGGCCAGCATTTTACTCCCCAGTAATATTCTGATTTTATGACAATGGGGTGGAACGTTCCTATGATAAGGAACGTTGCCACTGCTATTATTAATCCTTCAAAATACATTCTTAAAATTTCTTAGTGTTATATATGAACAATAATTTATTCGTAAAGAGAACGCATTCGGTCCTTTAGGGTTTAGTATCTATTCTTCCTTTATCAGCAATGTTTCTTCTTCTACGTTTTTCAATTGGTACTTCCTTTTTGGATTTGTTTTTGCACCATATTTTATCAATTTCTTTGCTGCTGTTTCTATACTCTGTCCAGAAGGTCCACTAACACCTTTTACGTCCTCAAATGCCTTTTTTGTCTTGTCAAGTAATTCGTCAACCTTCAGGAAACGCTCATAGAACATTTGAACTCTATCAACAACCATGCTGGCAGTCTTCATGATTTGTTCCTGGTTTTCTATTTGCCTAACTTGGCGCCATGTCATTTCCAATACGCGAAGCATGGTATAAAGGTTCTGACTACCCGTTATTATAACTCCCTTGTCATACGCTTCTTTCCATAGAGTTGGCTCGTTCATTAATGCCAGCTGCAAAGCGCTTTCTGAGAAAACATACATAAGTACGAAGTCAAGTTTCCCGCGACCTTCCTTTATATATGCAGAGTAATTCTTTCTTGATAATTCGTTGACATGTTGACGAACAGAGGCAATATGTCTTGTCAGTGCATCCTGGCGTTCTACGTCATTTTCTGCATTGTGGTAGTCTTCAAAAGCCTTGAAAGACATTTTCGAATCTATTATTATATCTCGTTCGTCCGGGAAATGAAGAATGATGTCTGGTATCATTCTGTGGCCGTCCTGTTCATCGTATATAGTCCTGCCAGATGAATCCTTCATTGTAGCCTGCTCTTCAAACTGTGTGCCTTCTTCCAATCCCATATCCTCCAGCAACTGCTTTAAGCGCAATTCGCCGAAATTTCCCTGTGTTTTGTTTTCTCCTGTGAGGGCTTGCGCAAGTTTGTCTGCACGTTCACCAACCTCACGGCTTTGTTCTATTGATTGCTTGATGGTGGCATCCAGGCGAACCATCGTTTCTTTGTTTTGCTGGCCGCTCTTCTCTACAGCATCCTTCATTTGTGATATGCCATCCTTCAATGGATTGAGTATTGATGCCAAGGCTTCCTTGTTTTTCTCCGTTAGTTGTTCTGAGCGTTCCTTGAGTATCTTTTCAGAAGCAGTATTCATCTGCTCCTTTATGAGAGCCATCTGCAACTTCATCTGTTCTGTCTGTTGCGATTTCAGTTCTTCCAATTGTCTGTCATATTGTAACTTGCTCTCCTTTAGATGCTCTTGCATTACGTCACGTGCTGATACTGCAGCGATTATATCTGATGACAGCTTATTAATCTGTTCGTCCTTTGATGATATCTCCTGTTTCAGTCTGTTGTTGTCATCTTCCAATAGAACAGCTCGCGCTTTATCACCGCTATTTCTTGACTTGGTGACAAAGAATCCTAATATGCTGCCGATTATTATTCCTGCAAGTATAAAAATAATTTCCATATTGACTTCTTTATTTATTTTGGGATGGCAAAGGTAATAATTTTTTTTGAAATAATGTATGAAGTGATTATAAAAAAAATCAGATAATTCCAAAATGTATATGGAATTACCTGATAATGAGTATTTAGTTACTGAAGGTAATGACGCCTTCTTTACTATCAATGACAATGGTTTTATTGTGATCTACAGTTCCTGCAAGTAGTTGTTTTGATAGTTCGTTTAAGACATCTCGTTGGATAGCCCTTTTGACAGGTCGTGCACCGAAGTCTGGGTCATAACCCGCTTCTGCAAGTGTGTTGATAGCAGCGTCAGTCACTTCAAGTGTAAATCCCTGAGTTGATAATATATTGCTTATTCTTGACATCTGCAGACGAACTACTTTTGCAATTTCTTCCTTTGACAGTTGCGTGAAGTCTATTACCTCATCTATTCTGTTCAGGAATTCAGATCGTATAGGTGGTTTAACCATGCCGTTGCCATCAAGAATTGGTGCTTTGCCGTAAAGCTGGTCATGAGTAAGGTTGGAAGTCATGATGATAATGGTATTCTTGAAGTTTACCACACGACCTTTTGAATCTGTCAATCTTCCATCATCAAGTACCTGTAATAATGTATTGAAGACATCGGGATGTGCCTTTTCTATTTCATCAAAGAGCACAACGCTATATGGCTTGCGTCGTACGGCTTCTGTCAACTGTCCACCTTCATCATAACCAACGTATCCCGGAGGTGCACCGATAAGTCTGGTTACACTGAACTTCTCCTGATATTCGCTCATGTCAATGCGAGTTATCAGTTGTTCGTCGTTGAAGAGATAGTCTGCGAGTGCCTTTGCCAATTCTGTCTTACCAACACCTGTTGTACCTAAGAATATAAAACTGGCAATAGGACGCTTTGGATCCTGCAGTCCAGCACGACTTCTTCGCACGGCATCGCTGACGGCATTTATTGCCTCTTCCTGTCCTACAACGCGTTTGTGCAGTTCTGTCTCAAGATGAAGTAGTTTTTCCTTTTCGCTTTGCATCATACGATTTACAGGGATACCGGTCCAGCGACTTACCACCTCTGCAATATCGTCAGCGGTCACTTCTTCTCTAACCATTTTTGATGCCTCGCTACCGTTTATCTGCTTCTGAACGTTGAGAATATCTTCTTCCAGTTCCTTTAACTTACCATAGCGAATTTCTGCTACTCTTCCATAGTTGCCTTCGCGCTCAGCTCGCTCAGCCTCAAAGCGTAAGCGTTCAATCTCTTGCTTGTCCTGCTGTATCTTGTCCACAAGGTTCTTCTCTTGAACCCATTTAGAACGCATCTTCATTTCTTCGTCCTGAAGAACGGAGATTGTCTTGTTTAGCTCCTTTAACTTCTCTGTATCGTTCTCTCGCTTTATTGCCTCACGTTCTATCTCAAGTTGTTTGAGGTGTCTTGATAATTCATCAAGCTCCTCTGGAACAGAATCGCGTTCCATGCGAAGCTTAGCAGCTGCTTCATCCATAAGGTCAATGGCTTTGTCGGGAAGGAAACGATCTGAGATATACCTCTGCGATAGTGTTACGGCTGCAATACAAGCATCATCTTGAATACGAACGCGATGATGGTTTTCGTATCGCTCTTTAAGTCCGCGTAATATGGAGATTGCAGAAAGTTCATCTGGTTCATCTACCATAACGATTTGGAAACGACGTTCTAATGCCTTGTCGCGCTCAAAATATTTCTGATATTCATTGAGTGTTGTAGCACCAACGGCGCGAAGTTCTCCACGTGCCAATGCTGGCTTTAGAATATTTGCTGCGTCCATGGAACCGTCACCTCCTCCAGCACCAACAAGTGTATGAATCTCATCAATGAAGAGTATTATCTTACCCTGTGATTCTATCACTGCATTAATGACTCCTTTCAGACGCTCTTCAAATTCACCTTTGTATTTCGCACCAGCAACCAATGCGCCCATGTCCAGTGTGAAAATCTCTTTGTCTTTTAGATTCTCTGGTACATCACCGCGCACGATACGTTGTGCAAGTCCTTCAGCAATGGCTGTCTTACCTGTTCCTGGTTCGCCGATAAGAATCGGATTGTTTTTTGTTCTGCGCGAAAGAATTTGTAACACTCTTCTTATCTCGTCATCTCTGCCGATAACAGGGTCCAGTTTACCATCTCTTGCGTCTTTTACAAGATTCTTTGCGAAGCGCTCAAGTGCTTCTTTTCCGTTCATTTGTTCTTGGTTCATCATAATCTAACTCCTTTCTTTGAATTGTATATCACCATATTTATCAAAGTTTATTCCATATCATATTGATATGTCAATATGGCATCATAATATGACAATACGACGCAAGTGGGTGTGTCTGATATATGAAAAGGGGATTTATGTACATAATTGTATATAAATCCCCTAATTGTATGTTTTACATTACGTTGAATGTTTTTCTACCTTTGATGTAATAATTCCACAAGATACTTAATGTCGTCTTCCCTTTTACTTGGTTTCTGTTTTTGTATGATGCCTGAATATGTTTGCGATCAGCTGTGAAATCCTTCTTCCATGATTTGAAGTCTCTTCTGCCTTTTAGTACTGCTTTGAAATCTCCCCAGTTTTTTCCTAATAGAAGCATTTGCAATGCAGCTACGTAGTCTAACAAAGTTCTCATTCGCATGACATTCTTCAGTTCTTCTTCTGGAAGATTCTTGTATAGCATCGTAAGGTTGTTGCGGAAGTTTAGGTATGTCTTACGTGGATTACCCTTTGGTAGTGTACCACCGCCAAGGTGATATACTTTACTCTGAGGTATGCATACAACCTTTCTTCCCATTATGTTTAATCTCCAGCAAAGGTCTATTTCCTCGTTATGTGCAAAGAATCGACCATCTAAGCCTCCTGCTTTCCAATAGTCCTCGCGTCTTATCATCATACAGGCACCTGTTGCCCACAGTATTTCACTGATGTCATCGTATTGTCCTAGATCTTTCTCTACTGTTTCAAATATTCTTCCGCGACAGTATGGGTATCCGTATCTATCTATATATCCTCCGCACGCGCCGGCATATTCAAAATAGTCGGGTGCAATATCCGAAAGTAGTTTAGGTTGGCATGCTGCAACATCTTGATGTTCATTCATGTATCTTTCAAGTGGTTCCAGCCATCCTGATTCTGTTCTGACATCACTGTTGAGCAAAATATAATAGTCGGGTAGGGGAATGTTGTATGCCTTATTCTCTTGTTCCAGTGCTTCAAAAGCTTTGTTATATCCATCTGCGAATCCCCAGTTCTTCTCTAAAACTATTGTTCTAATATCAGGAAATTTCTCTTTTAGCATTACAATCGAATCGTCTGTTGAAGCATTATCTGCTACAACAATCTCTGCACCTTCGCTGTTTTGTATTACATGAGGAAGGTATTTTTCTATCATAGTAGAGCCGTTCCAATTGAGTATTACTATGCTAATCATTGTGGTGTTTCTTTATATCTATATTATGATGTGTATTCTATCTCTTGTTGACTAATGTTGCTGTTAGTGCTGACTTGTCGTGGTTGAACTGTGTCAGTCGTACTTTTATTATTTCGTTGTCATATTCATCAGAGGCTATGTTAGCAGGAAGCTCCACTCTGACGTAATTGTTTGTGAAACCATGCATCACTTTTCCGCGTGGGGCTTTCTCGAATAGGACATCCATCTCCTTATTTATATATAAGGTGTAGAACTCTTCGGTCTTTTTGTCGGAGAGTTCCAGTAGTCGCTGACTACGAATCTTCTTGTCCTTGTCGCTTACGATATAAGGAATCTTTAGTGCAGCAGTGCCTGGTCTTTCGCTGTATGGGAATACGTGTAGTTGTGTTACGGGCAAAGATTCTAATAACTTGTATGTCTCTTCAAAACATTCCAGCGTTTCACCTCTTGTACCTACCATTACGTCAACACCGATAAAGGCATCTGGCATAAGTGATTTTATCTTTAGTATCTTCTCTGCGAATAATTTTGCATCATAACGACGATGCATCAATTTAAGTACGGTGTCACTTCCGCTTTGCAGTGGTATATGGAAATGAGGCATAAACGCTCTGCTCTTTGCACAGTATTCAATCAATTCATCGCTTATCAAATCTGGCTCGAGACTAGATATGCGGTAGCGCTTTATTTCTTCCACACAATCAAGAGCCTTGACTAAATCAATGAATGATTCTCCTGTCGTGCGTCCAAAGTCGCCTATGTTCACACCGGTGAGTACTATCTCCTTTCCTCCTTCTGCTGCAGCTTTGCGAGCCTGTTCTACAAGAGAGGATACCGTAGGATTGCGGCTGTTACCACGCGCGAAAGGAATTGTGCAGTATGTACAGTAATAATTACAACCATCCTGTACCTTTAGCCAGTATCGAGTTCTATTGCCTTTGGAACATGAATGTTGGAAACTTTTTATATCCTTTGTTGGTACGGTGTGCGCAAAACATTTACGTTCTGACATGGAGAATTTTTCGCTGAGATAATCTATCAGGCTTGCCTTTTCATTGCTTCCTAATACCAAATCAACGCCGTCTATCTTGCTTATTGTTTCAGATTCTAACTGAGCATAGCAACCTGTCACAACGATGAATGCACCTTCGTTGGCTTTTGCCATCCTTCGTATTGCCTGTCGGCACTTACGATCAGCCACTTCTGTTACAGAACATGTATTGATGAGACAAATGTCGGCTTTTTCTCCTTTCTTAGCTGTACGCACGCCCATGTCCTCTAACATCTTGCCGAATGTGGAGGTTTCAGAGAAGTTTAGTTTGCAACCTAATGTATAATATGTAGCAGTCTTACCTTGAAATGCAGATGTATTTACCATTGTAGAAATCAATTTTTGCAAAGTTAATAAAAAATCCTCGTTTGTGCAACTTAAAATGGCTAAAATAGCGCATTTGCGGCTTTGTGTTCGCACACAACAAATATTTAACTTTTGTTTACATTTTGTAATTAACACATAATCAATGCATTACAAAAAAGTTACAAAAACAGGATAAAAAAATAGGAAAAATCTCTTGCGAGAATCAAAAAATGTCCGTATCTTTGCATCGTTTTAATAAATATAGGTTAATATAAACTTTAAAAGCTTAGAAAAATGAAGAAATTAGTTTTTGCTTTCGCAGCTCTCGTTGCTGTATCTTTCGCATCATGTGGTAACAAGACAGAGCAGGCTCCTGCTGAGGATACTGTTGATACAGCTGCTGTTGATACAGTTGCTGACACAACTGCTGTTGACACTACTGTTGCAGAGTAATAAGCAATGTAAGCTCGCAGAGCTTAAAAAGGCTTATGGCCACCAGCACGACGATGAGTCGCCCTGGTGGTCTTTTTTTTGTCCCTGTGCAACTACTATATTAGTGTGGTGTTTGTATTATAAGCAAAAAAATGCCCCAATCTCGCAATAGAAATTGGGGCATTTTGATTATAGAGATGTTGTTTGAATCTTAAAGACCGAGAGACTTCTTGATTTCTGCAATCTTTGCATCTGCAAGTGCTGTAGCCTTTTCGTAGTCTCCGTCAAACTGTCCTGCAACAGGAACTTCGCAGTAGAACTTAATCTTAGGTTCTGTGCCTGAAGGACGAACTGAAATCTTCATGCCATCCTCAGTGAACCACTGCAATACGTTAGCTGTTGTAGGCATTGTGATATCAGATTCAACGCCGTTAGAAACCTGCTTGAGACTCTTATAGTCCTTTACAGTAACCACCTTTTGTCCAGCTATTTCTGTAGGAGGTGTAGCGCGGAAGTCCTCCATCATCTTCTTTATCTCGTCAGCACCGCTCTTGCCTGGCTTTGTTACGCTGATAGCTGCTTCCTTCTGGAATCCGTATTCCTTGTATATATCAAGGAGAAGGTCGAAGAGAGTCTTGCCCTGATCCTTTGCCCATGCAGCAATTTCGCAGATGAGACAGATGGAAGCAGGAGCATCCTTATCGCGTACTTTATCGTATGGCAGGTAACCGAATGACTCCTCGCCACCACCGATATACTTACGCTTGCCTTCGTTTTCACGTATGCGATATGCAATCCATTTAAAGCCAGTATATTCGTCGAAGCACTCTACGCCATTAGCGCGTGCAATCTTTGCTATAAGTTCAGAGGTAACGATAGTCTTAACCATGAAGTCAGTTGGGTTGAGCTGGTTAAGAGCCTTCTTGTTCTTGATAGTGTACCAGTAGAACATGCATGCAGTCTGGTTACCATTGAGAATCTGCCATTCGCCCTTTGCGTTACGGCAAACGATAGCGAGACGGTCAGCATCAGGGTCGGTTGCCACAACAAGATCAGCGTTAAGCTTTGTGCCAAGTTTCATGCCGAGAGTCATAGCCTCTGCATTCTCTGGGTTTGGTGATACGACAGTAGGGAAGTTTCCGTCAACAACCATCTGCTCTGGAACAACATTGATGTTCTGGAATCCCCATGAGCGTAGGCAGAGTGGAACAAGCAGACGACCAGTACCATGCATAGCAGAATAAACGATGTTCAGGTCCTTGTTGCGGAGAATAACATCCTGATCAACCATACCCTCCTTTACTGCCATCATATAGTCGTAGTCCATTTCACCACCGATGATCTGTATAAGGTCTGGGTTTGCTTCAAACTTCACGTCTTCAATCTTGACTTTGTTTACCTCGTCAATGATACCCTTATCATGTGGTGCCAATACCTGTGCACCATCTTCCCAATATGCCTTGTAGCCATTGTATTCTTTTGGGTTGTGTGAAGCTGTTACATTAACACCACACTGTGCTCCGAGCTGACGGATAGCGAATGAAATTTCTGGAGTTGGACGAAGGCTCTCAAAGAGATATGCCTTGATACCGTTAGCAGAGAAGATTGCAGCAACAGTCTCAGCGTAGTCGCGGCCGTTGTTGCGACAGTCGTGTCCCACTACTACAGCAAGGTCTTTGCGTCCAGGGAAAGCCTTGTTTACATAATTTGCAAATCCCTGTGTTGCCATGCCCACAATGTATTTGTTCATGCGGTTCGTACCTACGCCCATAATGCCACGTAGTCCACCAGTACCAAACTCAAGGTTCTGGTAGAATGCATCGATGAGAGCGGTCTTGTCTTCTGCATCAAGCATTGCCTGTACTGCGTTACGTGTCTCTTCGTCAAATGATGGTGACAGCCATGTCTTTGCTACGGCTTCACACTGTGCAATAAGTTCTGCGTTGTTTGCCATTGTGTTTCTTATAGTTTAAAGTGTTGAAATTTATTAGGTTCTGTATGCAAAGGTATTAAAAATAATCTTTAATAGCAAATTTTTCTTTGATTTTTTAACAAAATGCGTCAAAAAGCTTGTTACTTTAGTTAAAAATATGTACTTTTGCCATTATGAAGGCAGAATTGATTCTTGTTGGTAAGACTAATAACAAACATTTTCAGGCTGGCATAGATGATTATGTTGGCCGCATGGGGCATTATATGCCGTTTTCTATAACTGTTATTCCTGAGTTGAAGAACACCAAATCTCTTTCTGAGCAACAACAAAAGGAGCGTGAGGGCGAACAAATCTTGCGTTTGTTGCAACCATCTGATACGCTTGTGTTGCTTGATGAGCACGGCAAGGAATATCGTAGTGTTGATTTCGCCATGTGGTTAGAGCGAAAACAGCAGACCGCCCGCAGATTAGTTTTCTGCATAGGCGGTCCGTATGGTTTTTCTCAGGCAGTATATGAGCGTGCCAATGAGATGGTAAGTTTGTCAAAAATGACTTTTTCTCATCAAATGGTTCGATTGGTATTTGTTGAACAGTTATATCGCGCGTGTACGATTATAAAAGGTGAACCATACCACCATGAGTGATTGTTGCTATTCAAAACTATTTTATTCTCTTCATTATCCAGTCGCAGTGTGACTTTTCTGTTTGTTCACTTGTCCAGTGTTCATTGATAGGTGTTATGAGAGACTCTTTAGGACATGTGAGGACGTTCCAAACTGCATAGCTTGTTGTTGGCGGACATGTGCTGTCGTTATATCCCCATGTCATGCGTACTGGACATGTTATATGACGTGCAAAGTTTACTACATCGTAATATTCTAATGTCTTGATAAACTGCGGTGTAAGATGCCCTGTCTTGTGCATGTGAGGGTATCCTCCTGTACGTCCGTCTTCTGCATATCCTGCCATATCAGCGAGTGCTGGATGATTAGCAACGCACAGTGTTACTCGAGAATCAAGTGCCGCAGCAATAATGCTGAGTGCTCCACCTTGAGAGCCACCCTGTAATACAACATTCTTTCCATCCCATTGTGGTAACGATGTGAGATAGTCAATACATCTGACAAGCGAAAGATATACGCGGCGCATGTAGTAATGTTCGCGTGAATCAAGACCGTTTGTCAGATATCCGTTTGCACCTGTGCTGAGAGCATTAGAGATTTCTTTGAACTGGTTGTCTGATATACGAGGATCCAAACCGTGAATCTCCATTTCCATACGTATGCAACCATTGTCTGCATAGTAACTGTGGCGCAGTGGCTCCTTGATAGTTTTTACGCCTGCGCCCGGAGGACAAAGTACTATAGGTCCTTTTTTGTTATCGCGTGGTAACCAGTAATATGCGTAGATGCATTGATGTTGTTTGTTAACTTCCAGTCGCAGCAGATAGCAGTCCGCTTTCTTTGTGTCATATTCATGTGCTGCTTCAACAGAGAAAGCAAGCGGTGTCTTTCTCATTTCTGCTATTTCGTTCTGCCAAAAGTCCATAAAGTCCTTAGGCTCCTTTGTGTAAGGCGTAATCTTGTCAACGCCATATCCTACCTTGATGTGGTGAGAAGTGCTTTGTCCGTCAATGGTGGCTGTAAGTTTCAGGTCTGTGAATCCTGGTGTCTTGCGTGTGCCCATGCTGATTGAACCTTTGCCATTCTTCAGTACAATGGTTCCGTTTGATGTTGCTGGAAGCATGTCGGGAGAGATTTCATATTTCACCTCCACATTCTGTGGTACGCCGTATTTGTATAACTGTACATCAACCGTTGCCTTTTCGTTTGTTTTGTAAAGCCAATCGTTGTGATCAGGTACCGTAACCCAAAGATAATCGCTACGTGTAGGATAATTCTCTGCTTTTATACCTATAGCAGCAAGCAATGTGATTAATAAAAAAAGTTTTCTCATAATGTTGTTTGGTAGTTATTCTTCTGTTATTGTAGTAGATAGTATTTTGATGTCTTCCTCAGGTCTGTCACCGGGACGTGTTTTGCATTGTTGTATCTTCTCGACAATGTCTAATCCTTCGGTCACCTCGCCGAAGACCGTATATTGTCCGTCAAGGTGTGGCACGCCTCCGATGGTAGTATAAGCTTCACGCTGTTCTTTTGACAATACACTTTTGTTTTTTGTCTCTGACTTTGCCATTGTAGTCAGTTCCTCCTGCAGCGCCATGAGTCCTTCTCGGTCGCGGTTGCGTCGCATGTCCATTATTTCTGCTTTGCGTTCGTTAGCCAGACGCTGGAAACACTGTTGCTCTGCCATCATTTGTAGTTGCTTCTCCATCTGATTCATCTGGTTGTCAGTGTATATCTGTCCCCATGCTATATAAAACTGACTACCGCTACTGCGTCGTTCAGGGTTTACCTCGTCACCTTGTCTTGCCGCAGCAAGGGCGCCACGCTTATGGAACAGCGAAGGAATTATCTCCGCTTCAATCGTGTAGTCTGGACCACCTGTGCCAAGCATTTGTGTAGGAGATGCATTGCGGCTATTCGGATCACCGCCCTGTATCATAAAGTTCTGTATAACACGATGGACAAATATATGTTCCAAAGAATTTACCCTCTTTTGGCTCGCTTTATGCAGGTAAGGTTTGTGAGATGATATGTTTCGATTTCTAATTCCTAACATACTTCTGTCTTCAGAATCTTAATATCCTCACATGGACGATCGCCTCTCTGGGTCTTTGTTGATTGGATTTTCTCAACAACATCAAGACCTTCGATGACTTCACCGAACAC
>JAGHTW010000012.1 GCA_018065145.1 Candidatus Prevotella equi | reverse complement strand
AGCCCATTTCATTTTTTAGTTAAGTGATCCTTGAAACAACAGGATCTTTTTGAAAATTTTTGAAACATAATGTGCCTCGCCTGAGAAGGTGGGGCACAATTGTTTTAATGGATGCTTACATCGCTGCGGTGGCTACATAAATTATCGCAGCGTCACAAGTGCCGAGAGCGTGTTAAATTTATCTCAAAAATTACTGATATTGTGTTTCTTGTAGTGTTTTATTATTGTAGTTCGCGTGTTTATTATTAATTTTGCATGCGAAAAAATATGGCACGTTAAAGGCATGGTTAAAGAAAATATACCTAATAAACACAAGAATGAGATTGAAATTTACTACAATGCTGTGCATGGCTTTTATGCTACTAACCAAGGCATGGGCAGCAGATTATGTTCTTAACAAAGAACTTTCATGGGATGATGTGAAAGGCGGCACGACAGCCTTCGCACTTGTTTCAGGCAGTGACGTGCTGTATGGTACGGGTGACCAGAATACTGGTATGGCTGCGGTTGGTACGGCTACATCTACTAGAAGTACCTCATGTATGTGGAAGGCAGAGTCAACATCTGGTGGCTATCTCCTCCAATGCTATAACGTTACTGGTTCAACCAAGTACACCTACTATCAAGGCGGTTATCTGAATGCACAGTCGTCCGCTACAGGTGTAACGTTTATTCTTGGCAATACTAACAAGACCAATGGTCAGGATATTGTCAATGGTGCTGTATGGACCGTCACCTCTACCTCTGGTGGCTACTACATCAAGAATGTAGGTAACAGCGCTTACCTCAACGGTACAAACACCTCTGCATCTGCAGATAAGGTGTGGAAGTTCTATTCCATCAAGGAACTGGGACGTGAGGACTTCGTCTTCACGGGCTATGATGCCAACTCTGGCTATACCCTACGTCCTATCCGTCAGTACGGCAAGAACATCGTGTATGCCGACGACGTAAACACCAAGGTGACACTGCACGGTGTCATGGACACACCAAACGCATACTTTAACAATTTCCGCTGGGCAGTTGACAATGCTACTGGTGGTTATAGCAGTGATGTTAGTGTTCAGCGATGCCTCGACTACTTCGAGAAAACACTGTCTGCATACACAAATCATCAGGCTGGTTCATACTGCGACATCTTCCGTCTGCACCTTGATCCAGCATGGACCAACGACCCCAACAAGACCGCTACGGCTGGCGGTCAGGAGAACGACATTAGCCGATTCTCTGCCGACCGTCTGAAGACATACATGAGCAAACTCTACTGGCCTATCGCAAAGAAAGCCATCGACAAGGGTATGTATGTCATCATGCGACCACCAGGCGTGTGTCCTAAGACTATTCAGGTGGGTGGAGAGTACCAGCAATACCTGAAGACCGTTTGGGACATCGTGTCAAAGGATGAGAATGTAAAGAAATACGCAGGACAGATTATGATAGAGCTTGCTAACGAGCCTATTGATGTGCTTGATACTGATGGCACTAACTCTTACGGACGTAACAGCGTTCTCCATGACTTCTTCCAGCCTATCGTTGACATCATCCGCGCCAACGGCTTCAAGGGCATCATTCTTTCTTCGGGTGCCACATGGCAGCAGAGCTATCAGGGTTATGCTACCAATCCGATAACGGGCGACAATATCGGCTATGCCGTTCACTGGTATCCAGGATGGTATAGTACGAAGCATTATAAGGAGAATGTTGACAACCAGACGGTAATAAACCACTTCAAGACGAATATCCCTGTTGTTGAATCACGTCCTATCGTTGTGACTGAGGTGGACTGGAGTCCTGAACAGGAACCAAAGGTGGTTGACCACAAAGATGAGTATGGTAATGATGTCTATAAGAACTACGGCACTTGGGCTACCGGTACGACAACAAGTTTCGGTAAGAATTTCAAGGCTGTTCACGACTACTTCGGCAACATCTCCATGACACTTACCCATCCATACGAGTATGTTGACTTCGACCAACTCTTTAATAATAATAAGGTGACATACGCCTTCAAGAACATGGCAGAGCCAGCGGAGGCATGTGCCTATACATGCTTCGCGGATTGGTATCCAAAGCTCTATTCCGACCATAGCATCGGTGGCGCTGGTTCTGGCAATTCAACAAGCAGCCTTGAGAAGAGCATGTTCCACAAGTGGACATCATCAGGTGCCGACGCAACGATTGTCAATGAAACCGTTTGGCCTGCATGTGTGCTTAATGAGGCAACAACTTTGCCTTACGGTGACAGCAACGTAAGCTATATACACTATGCTGACCTCTCAAGCTATGGCACTCTTGAAGTTACCGTTTCTGCCGGTGAACCACGCTTCTGCTTCAACCGCATCGTTGACAAGGGAGATGTGACCATCGAGTTCCCACGCGATAAGACAACCAAACCTTACGAGACCGTCAAGGACAATGGTGATGGCACTACAACATACATCATTGACCTTCATGCTATCGTCAAGGAGGCAGGCTTTGCACATTTGCACTGCATTAAGGGTGCAAACAATGCCAGTGTGACCGTAAATAGCATGACGCTCAAGCCTTACGACCCTGCCGACCCTAACTTCCATATCTACCTCTGCTTCGGACAGTCGAACATGGAGGGCAATGCTGCCATAGAGGATGTGGACCGCACTGACCCAGGCGAGCGCTTCCAGATGCTCTCGTGTGTTGACATGCCTAACTATAGCCGTACTATGGGCAACTGGTACCACGCTACTCCGCCACTCTGTCGTCAAGGTACAGGGCTTACTCCTGCCGACTACTTCGGTCGCACTATGATAGAGCGTCTGCCTGAGAATGTGAAGGTGGGCGTGCTGAATGTGGCTGTGGGTGGTGCACCTATCGAACTCTTCGACGAGGACGAAATCAGCAAGACAGGTTATTGGGACGATAAGGAGACTTGGTACAAAAACTATTGTCAGGAATATGACCTCAATCCTTTCCGCCGTCTTATCAATATGGCTAAGGAGGCACAGAAGTCTGGTGTCATCAAGGGCATCCTCCTGCATCAGGGTGAGACAAACAACTGTCAGCAAGATTGGCCAGCAAAGGTGAAGGAGATATATGACCGCATCTGCACAGAGCTCTCTCTTGATCCTGCAAAGACACCACTCCTTGCAGGCGAGATGCTACGTCAGGATCAGGGTGGTGCTTGCTATGGTCACAACAGTATCATAGCAACTCTTCCTCAGACTATCAGCAATGCACATGTTGTAAGCTCTGAAGGTTTGCCAGGCAATGGAAAAGATCATTTCCACTTCAATGCTGCAGGCTATCGCACACTCGGTAAGCGTTATGCTAATGTTATGTGCGACGTACTTGGAATAGAGTATGAAGAGGAAGAATTGCCAGCAACAGGCGAGTTCTTCTCACTTGCAACAGCTGATGTCAATCCAAGCATATACGAAAAAGGTAAATATACATACGATAATACCACAAAGGTGGGTACACTCTACACCGGTAGATATGGTTTCGGTGGTTGGACAAGTACAGAAGGCTTTGACGTAAGCGATTACGAGTCAGTAACTGTTAAATTTGCTGAAGCGCAGGAGGGATGGACATACTTCCGTATGTGGGATGTAAATGACTATAGTGCACAACCTACAATAGAGCAGAGTCTTGAAGGACTGGAAACTGTTACCGTGGAGTTTGGAGACGTTAAGAAACTTAACATCGCAGGTTTCTGGACTCTTGGCAATGCTGCCGCAGAAGATGGTACCATCAACTACGTGAACCATCCTGTAAAGATCAAGTCCATCACCCTCAACAAGAAGCAGGTGCAGCCTGTCATAGCTCCTATCGACCTTGCGTTCACCGAGGCTGGTTCAAAGACCTTCGACATCCGCTACTTCAAGGTGTCGGGTGAGGGCGTTACCATCGATTACAACACTGGTTTGGTAACATCTACACAGGCTGGTGGCAAAATCTATGTTGAGTTCAACAATGCCGACCTTTCTGCAGCTCAGAGCATCATGCTTGATGTGAACACATCAGATCCTAATGTTGACATCTGTTCTACTGGACAGATATACAACGAGGGCAAGAGCATTAACACATGGTATGGCAGTCGTTATAACATGCAGAACCTTGACAAGACCGCAAAGATTAATGAGGTGGAACAAGACTACAAATGGAATGATAAGATGGGCTCTGTCACAAAGATAGAGTGGAACATTGACAAGGCTGGTATGATGACCATCAACGGACTTACTATCACCTCTGGTGTTCCTGCTAGTGACGAACCACAGGAAGAGATATATAACCTCACTGATGGAACTGAATATACCAACATGCAGCAGAAGCAGTATGATAAGGTGGTATATACGCGTACGTTCACTACTTCAAACAAGGGTAAATGGAATGCACTCTGCGTACCGTTCTCTATTAACGTGGCTGACTATCTTGACCAATTTGATATAGCAGAGATATTCGCCTTCGTTCCTTATGAGGATACAAACGGTGATGGGGAAAAGGATGCAGATGATGACAATGTCCTTCTTATTAACAAAAAGAAGTCTGGTCTTACAACACCAGGTAAGCCTTATCTTATCCGACCAAAGGAGGCAAAGGAATATTCTATCGAAGCTGCAGATGGAAAGTTATATCCTGCCAATGCTGGTTCTGTAAAGTGTGCTACGACAAAGACGGAATATATCATAACAGGTCTATACAACTCTGTAATTGCTAATAGTGAAAATAGATACTATTATATGGCTACTTCTGGCTCTTTGAGTTATAAAACAACTGGCTCTACTACCATCAAGTCTAACCGATGGTACATGAGTGTGACTTCAAATGATGAGTATGGTTCTAGTGCAGCTTCTAATGTGAAGGCATCATACTCTATTGTTGTAATAGGCGAAGATCTCGACGAGTCAACAGCTGTAAGCCTTGTCAATAGTAACACTCAGAAGTTTGATGGTGATGTATATAACATTCATGGCATGAAGGTTAAGAATGGCAAACTTTTACGTGGTATATATATCAAGAACGGACGTAAGTTTATAACAAAATAATCATACAAAAATATGGAAAAGAAAAAATACAAACAACCAGAAATCAGAAGCATCGTATTAGATGAAGCACTGTTGACTGACAATTCTTTTATAGAAGTTGTCCCAGATGGTGAAGCTGGTTCTAAGAGAACTTATGGCACTTTTGATTTTGAATCAGAAGAGTAATCATTAATCCTCTAAAATATATTCGCCCCACTTTCCCGAATCTGTCGGGTTAGTGGGGCGAATTGTTGCTTGTACTTTTTTTCTTATTGCCCGTGTTGTTCCTCCCCTTGCGGGGGGAGTTAGGAGGGTGCTTAGATGAATGCTACGGTGAGACCCGCCATGACAATGCTTACCATTGACATGAGCTTGATGAGGATGTTGAGGGATGGACCTGAGGTGTCCTTGAATGGGTCGCCTACGGTGTCACCAACAACTGTTGCCTTATGACACTCAGAACCCTTGCCACCGAAGTTGCCTTCCTCTACCATCTTCTTAGCGTTGTCCCATGCACCACCAGCGTTACTCATGAAGATAGCCAGTGTGAAACCGCCTGCGAGACCGCCGACGAGCAAGCCCAGTACGCCTGCTACGCCAAGGATGAGACCTACGACGATAGGGATGATGATGGCGAGGAGTGATGGGAAGATCATCTCGCGCTGTGCAGAACGTGTTGATATCTCTACGCAACGACCATAGTCTGGTGTTGCCTTACCCTCGAGGATGCCCGCTATCTCACGGAACTGACGACGTACCTCCTTCACCATGTCCTCAGCGGCACGGCCTACGGCACCCATGGTGATGCCAGAGAAGAGGAATGCTGCCATGGCACCGATGAACACACCAACGATAACCTTAGGGTTCATCAGGTTCACCTGGAAGTAATCCATGAAGGCAGGGATGTCCTGTATCTTTGTAAGTACCTCAGCCATGTGAGCGTCACCCTCATTAGCCAGACGTGCTACTGCCTCCTTTATCTCTTCGATATAAGATGCCAGCAAGGCAAGTGCTGTGAGAGCGGCAGAACCGATGGCGAAGCCCTTACCCGTTGCGGCGGTAGTGTTACCCAAGGCATCGAGAGCATCGGTACGCTTACGTACCTCTTCGCCCAGTTCGCTCATCTCGGCGTTGCCACCAGCATTGTCGGCAATAGGACCGTAAGCATCGGTAGCCAGTGTGATGCCAAGTGTAGAGAGCATACCAACGGCAGCGATGCCCACGCCATAAAGACCCTTGGAGAGAGCCTCGGCATTGACGTCCATAGTAAAGCCATTAGCACAGAGGTAGCTCAGCATGATAGCCACGGAGATGGTAACGACAGGTATCATGGTAGATATCATACCAGTACCAACACCCTTGATGATGACTGTTGCGGCACCTGTCTGCGATGCTGCTGAAATCTCCTGTGTTGGCTTGTAGGAATGAGAGGTGTAGTACTCTGTTGCCTGACCGATGATGACGCCAGCAAGCAGACCTACGATAACAGAGAAAGAGATATAGAGCCAGTTCTCGATACCAAGGAGGTAGAGGATGGCAAATGTTGCAACGGCGATGAGACCAGCGCTGACGTTGGTGCCCAGACCAAGAGAGTGAAGGAGTTCCTTCATCGTTGCGCCTTCCTTAGTGCGCACGAGGTATATGCCAATGAGTGAAAGGAAGATACCCACCGCTGCGATGATCATTGGAGCGATGACGTACTTCAACTGTGTCTCAGGACAGAAGGCATACGCTGTTGCACCGAGTGCTGCCGTAGAGAGGATTGAACCGCAGTATGACTCGTAGAGGTCTGCACCCATACCTGCTACGTCACCAACATTATCGCCTACGTTATCAGCGATGGTAGCAGGGTTACGTGGGTCATCCTCAGGGATGTCTGCCTCTACCTTACCCACGATGTCAGCGCCTACGTCGGCTGCCTTGGTGTATATACCACCGCCTACGCGAGCGAAGAGTGCCTGGGTAGAAGCACCCATACCGAAGGTAAGCATGGTTGTGGTGATGGTGATGAGACTCTCTACGCCTGCTGCGTTGAGGATAACGAACCAGATGGCTATGTCGAGGAGTCCGAGACCTACTACCGTTAAGCCCATTACGGCACCAGAACGGAAGGCTACCTTAAGACCTGCGTCGAGGCTCTGACGTGCTGCATTGGCTGTACGGGCAGAGGCATGGGTTGCGGTCTTCATGCCGAAGAAACCTGCGAGACCAGAGAAGAGACCACCTGTGAGGAATGCGAATGGCACCCATGGGTTCTGCAGCTGGAAGCCGTATGCCATGATGGAGAAGATGATGGCGAGTACCACGAATACGATAGTCACCACCTTGTACTGTTGTTTGAGGTAAGCCATAGCACCCTTGCGGACGTGCTCAGCAATCTCCTGCATGCGAGGAGTACCTTCTTCTGCCTTCTTCATCTGAAGGTAGAAGTACAGGGCCATACCGAGTGACACCAATGATGCCACCGGCACAAGCCAGAATACTGAAGGAATGTTGTTCATTTTGTTAATGTTTTAATTTGTTTGTTTATATTTGTGTTGGTGTGTTGTCGTTCTTTGGCTCTTCAGACTTTTTCTGTCTTGCCGGACGGCGACGAGGCTTAGGACGAGGCTTCTGCTCTGTTTTTACCTCTTGCTTCTGCTCTGCCGTTGCCTCTTGCTTTGGCTCAACTGTTGCCTCTGCCTTTGCTTCGGGCTTCGGCTCTTGCTTCGGCTTCGGCTCTTGCTTCGGCTTTGGCTCTTGCTTAGGCTTCGGCTCTTGCTTAGGCTTCGGCTGTTGTGGCTGCTTTGGCTGTTGTGGCTGTTTCTGCTGTTGCTTTTGGTCCAGTTTCTGTTGTGCCAGCTTCTGTTCCTGTTCGGTGAAGAGGTTGTCGCCACGGTGCTTGTCGCCTGGACGGAAGGCATCCTGCCATAGTGTCAGCGGTGCAACGGTCTCGCGTTGCATGCTACGCTCCACGTCAACCATCCATGGCTGTCCCGCTGCCATTTGTATATAATAGTACTGGCGCGTGTAGAAGTCAAGCAACTTCAAGTCGTCGAATGTGAATACCATAGGGCGGAGTGGGGCATAGTGTTCGTCCCATTCGCGGTCGCTGATGTTGTTGTGACGCTGCAGATCATCGCAGATGCCTAACGAACGGATGGCAACAGAGGCATCGTTGGTCATAAGCAATACCTTCTTACCCTCGGCAAACAGTTCTGCCACCTTGTGCACAATGGCAGGGTCGGCAAAGGCTGCATGGTGTGACTCTGCTCCTATGCCCACGATGCGCAGACGGTTCTCACGCTGCTGTGCAAGAATAAGGCGTTTTGCCAGTCGTGCTGCCGCATTAAGACATACGATATTGTCTGTCCAGTCAGCCTCGCGATGGTTGGTAGGGTCCTGCATCGATGCAAAGCGATCTATCTCTTCGTATGTCTCGCCCATAATCATGAAACGACCGCCGCGATGCGCTGTCAAACGAGAGATAAACTCCAGTTGTCTCTCAAACTGCAGACGGGCGTTGATGCGTGGATCGGAGTGGTTGGAAGAGTGTCCGATGAGTAGTTCGAGCCAGATGTTGGTATCGCTTATAACTACATCATAATCAAGTACATTAGCCAACGTTGCTTCAAGGAACTTATGGCGCTTCTCTATCTCTTCGAGTGTCAGCGACTGTATCTGCTGATCGGTGAGTACGATAGAGCGCTGTGGCGCCTGTGAAAGTTCGATGATGTTGTGGATTGTGATGTTAGGAAGTGATGGAACCTGAATACCCTTCGGTTGTTCGGTTGCGGGGTTTTCCGGTTGTACGGTTGCAGGCTTTTCCGGTTGTGCGGTTTCCTGAACCGCTTCTTTAACATCCAGAGTTTCTTCTTTTACCTTAGGTTCTTCCTGAGCCTTTGTTGTCTTTTTCGCAGCGGGTTTGCGTCCGCGGCGTTTTACTTCTTTCTTTGGAGCATCCTCTACTGGTGCCTCCGTAGTCTTCTTTCTTGGTGCCATAATTAGCTGTGTTAATTGTTATAAGGCACGCGGTGTTCACCTATCATCTTCTCCATCCATATCATGTCGTACCATCTGCCGTATTTGTATCCGCACTTATGGAAATGTGCTACCTTGGTGTATCCCAATGACTTATGGAATAATTCGCTGGCAGGTGTCAGATGTTCGTCGGGGAAGTCTGTCGTGGTGATGCTGGCGTTGAGGTTCAGTATGCCCATTGCCTTGAGTTGTTTCTCCAGTTCTGCATACAATGTCCTACCAATGCCGCGATGACGCTGTGACTTGTCAATGTAGATGGTTGTCTCGACGCAGTGTTTGTAAGCCGGACGTGTACGGAACGTATTGGCATAGGTGTAGCCTAACACCTTGCCGTTCTCCTCTGCCATGAGATAAGGAAACTTCGAGGTTATGCCGATTATTCTCTCTCGGAATTCTTCCTCGCTCGGTGCGTCGTATTCGAAGGTTATCGCTGTCTCCGTGACGTAAGGAGCATAAACAGCGAGCAGTGCCTTCGCATCGTCTGGTGTAACTGGTCGTATTGTCATCCTAATTAGTGAAACCGTTAGCCTTTTTGATTATAATTTCTGCAAAATTAATATATTTTATTCTTTTTGCAACTTAAACATTACACTTTTTAAGAAACTTTTGCATGTTACGCCCTTTTTCAAGTCAACATTTGGCAATATCGTTTTTTTTTGTTAATTTTGCAACCCGAAAATATATATATTTTTTTAATCAAATACACTTTTATGTATTATTATTTGTTTTTAACCGTTGTAATAACGGCTGTTTTCTTGGTGGTGGCTGCATATCTGACAGCTAAATTGCTGGGACCGCGTACTTACAATGAGGTTAAGGGCGAGCCATTTGAGTGTGGTATCCCTACACGTGGCACTTCATGGATGAAGATGCACGTAGGTTACTACCTCTTCGCCATTCTTTTCCTTATGTTCGACGTGGAAACAGTGTTCCTCTATCCATGGGCAGTAGTAGTTAACAAGTTCGGTGCAATGGCATTGTTGAGCATTGGCTTCTTCATGCTTGTACTGGTATTTGGCCTGGCATACGCTTGGCGGAAAGGAGCTCTGGAATGGAAATAAGAAAGCCATCTATCAAGTCTATTCCATACGAGGAATGGAAGGATAACGAAACTCTCGAGAAGCTCATCGACGAGCTCAACGAGGGAGGTGTAAATCTTGTATTGGGTAACCTCGACTCCCTGATTAACTGGGGTCGTAGTAATTCTCTCTGGTCTCTCACTTTCGCTACCTCTTGCTGCGGTATCGAGTTTATGGCGTGCGGTTGTGCTCGCTATGACTTTGCACGTTTCGGCTTCGAGGTTACGCGAAATTCTCCACGTCAGGCAGACCTTATCATGTGTGCCGGTACCATTACACACAAGATGGCACCAGTACTGAAGCGTCTGTATGATGAGATGGCTGAGCCAAAGTACGTCATCGCTGTCGGTGGCTGTGCTATCTCTGGCGGTCCTTTCAAGGATAGCTATCACGTGGTGAAGGGTATTGACGAGTTCCTGCCTGTTGATGTTTACATCCCTGGCTGCCCTCCACGTCCGGAGGCTATACTCTATGGTATGATGCAGTTGCAGCGTAAGGTAAAGGTAGAGAAATTCTTTAATGGCGTCAACAAGCGTGAGCGTCGTCCTGACGGCAAGACGATACCAATGCGTATCATGGACGTGCCAAAGGAGTTCGTTGCTGAGATGAAGGCAATGGCAAACGATGCTGTTGACGGTGCAAAGAAGTTTGTTAATGATACATTCAAATAATCAGGAGGAAGCGAAATGAAATTAAATCCAATAAATTATTCTTTTGGTGAGTTTGCTGCCGAGATGGCAAAGCTCCGCAACGAGAAGCATTTCGACTACCTCGTAGCACTTATCGGCGAGGACTTCGGCGAACAGGGTCTTGGTTGTATCTACATCCTTGAGAACACCGAGACACATGAACGTATCTCTGTTCAGTCAATGGCTGAGAAGAAGGGCGACGACTACGTGATGTGGTCTGTCTATGACCTTTGGAAGGCTGCTGACCTTCAGGAGCGTGAGGTGTTCGACTTCTACGGCATTAAGTTCCTCGGTCACCCTAACTGTACACGTATCTTCCTGCGCGAGGACTTCAAGGGACACCCATTCCGTAAGGACTGGCAGAAGGAGGATGACTCATATTCACTTGAGGATGACAAGGAGTGTGGTCTCGCTACACAGTACAGCCTCGACAAGAACGGTAACCTCGTAGAAAAGCAGGTGCCTCTCTTCGGTGAGGATGACTTCGTAGTGAACATCGGTCCTCAGCACCCATCAACACATGGTGTGCTTCGTATGGAGACTGTGCTCGACGGTGAGACAGTAAAGAAGATCAACCCACACCTTGGTTATATCCATCGTGGTATAGAGAAGATGTTCGAGAGCATGACATATCCTCAGACGCTGGCTATGACAGACCGTCTGAACTACCTCTCAGCAATGATGAACCGCCACGCTATCTGTGGTGTCATCGAGGAGGCTCTCGGTATAGAGCTCAGCGACCGTATCAAGGTTATCCGTACCATCATGGACGAGTTGCAGCGTATCGACGGACATCTGCTTTATCTTGGCTGTTATGCTCAGGACCTTGGCGCGCTTACCGCGTTCCTCTTCAATATGCGTGACCGTGAGTACGTGCTCAACGTCATGGAGGAGACAACAGGTGGTCGTCTTATCCAGAACTACTACCGCATCGGTGGTCTGCAGGCAGACATAGCACCAAACTTCCAGGAGGACGTGAAGAATCTCTGCACATACCTCAAGGGTAAGTTGCCTGAGTATGTCAATGTCTTCGGTGACAACGTTATCACTCACCAGCGTCTGGAGGGTGAGGG
>JAGHTW010000002.1 GCA_018065145.1 Candidatus Prevotella equi | reverse complement strand
CCTGCTGCTACACATGAGTCGTAAATACCCTTGACAAATTCCTTACTCAACAGCCATTTGTTCATAAGACCACCATCACGAACGGTACAGTCAAGAAACTTAATTTCTATTCTAAACATTGTATAATATTATTATATTGTATTACAAATTATAAATTATAAGTTATAAATTATGAATTATGCATTATGAATTATGCATTATCTCCATTTCTTCACCTATGAAGTAATCAATTAATTTAACGTATATCTCCTCAATAACATCAGGATTCAATCCTTTCTCCTGTGCCCACTGACGGCGACACTGCAGAACGGCATTACGACGATCATTGGCAACGATACTGTCTGGAGTCTTTTCCTTATATTTTACTACCTCTTTGACATACTCAAAGCGATTAGCAAGAAGGTCAATGATTACCTTGTCAATGTTGTCTATCTCGTTGCGTACATCTGTAATGTTGGTGCATTCTGATGGTTTCTTGTTGGTAATATTCATCTGTAATTTGTTCTGTTTTTCTATTTAACGTGCAAAGTTACATAAATTATTTTGATTTAACAAGAAAGAACACATAAAAAAAAGGAGTCAAGTAGTTAGCTTGACTCCTTTTTTATCTATTTCAGTATATTTACACTACTGCAATTACCATAAATTTACTTTGCAGCCTCCTTTTTAGCTGGCGCTTTCTTTGCCGGTGCCTTCTTTGCAGGCGCCTTCTTAGGCTTTGCATCCTCGTACTTTGCGAGCTTTGTCTGCAGACGCTGGATTTCCTTATCCTTTGTCTCAATCTCCTTACCCTGATTGGTGATAGTGGTAAGCATGTTCTCAAGCTCCTCATTGTCAATACCTCCGTAAAGAGTACGAACGCGTGCGATGAAGTCACCGAGGATATTCATGTAGTTTGTGAAAGCATCGAATGCTCCATCATAGATACCACGATCTATCAGTGCATTGCTTGGCTTTGTTGTCATGAAACGGAAGTTGTTTGAAGCCTGGAGATAATCCCAGTCCTGAAGCAAGCGTGGATCCTTGGCAATGAGCAGACGATCTGCAACGCTGTAGAGTTTGTTGAATGCCTCACGCTGCATCTGGTTTCCAAGCCATACTGAGCAGTCACGCTCTTCATCAACCCATGACAATGTGTCTGGTACATCAATAGCACCAACGCTTGGATACTTATCCATCACCTCAGAAGGTGTAAGGAACTCAAGTCCCTTTTCCTTAGCGCATGCAGGGAGAGCCTTAAGGAACTCAAGGATATTGCTTGACAGTGGCTGAGCAATACCGAGAGCAGAGAGCTCCATGAAGATATTTACCACCTGCTCAGACTCTGGGCATGAAGCAATATTGTTGATATATGTATCAGCGAAGAGTGGATAACCTTCCCATGAAGTGTTGCTGAAACGGAGTGAGATATCATCAGAAGCACTTACATCACGAAGCAAGAGCTTGAGACCTGGTGCCATATTGCAGTTGTAAACAAAGTGTGGAGACTTCCAACCGAGAACCTGCTTTGCACCTTCTGTCAACATACCCTTATAACCAAGAGCAGCAACCTGTGCGCCGATGTCATCAGAATAGATGAGTGAAGAGTTACGCATTACTGTTGGACGCTTGCCGAAGTACTGCTCTATCTTATCAGACATCTTCTCAATGTCACGCTTGAAGCTTTCCTCATTGGCAAGACCTGCAAGACCATGTGAATAAGGTTCTGTCAGGAATTCTACGCAACCTGTCTCGTTAAGCTCCTGGAGCTTGGTGAGAACCTGAGGTGCATGCATCTCCAACTGCTCCATACCTACACCAGAGAGTGAGAATGCTACACGGAAATACTGACCGTTCTGCTTAATCATCTCCTGAAGAGTATTAAGCGCAGGCATGTAAGAATTCTCTGCTATGTATGATATACTACGCTCATTCTCATAGTCGTCGTAGTAATAGTGGTCTGTACCTATGTCAAAGAAACGATAACGCTTGAGATGAATTATCTGGTGAATCTCAAAATATAAACATATAGTTTTCATATCTTTATGGTTTTTATTATCAATTATTTATTCTTGTTTATCAATTTGGAATGTAATTCTTTTGGTACTCCTCGTGGTCGAACCATCCCTTTGAAAGAAGCTGGTCATAGCACTGACGTATGCGAAGTCCAACCTTCTCCCATGTGATGCCATCAACCTCCTTGATACCCTCTTCTGCGATATAGTCATGGAAGCCTTCATTGGTACAGAGAGAATAGATAGCATCTGCCATAGCGTGGATGTCCCAGTAATCTACCTTCAATACATTTGTAAGAATCTCACCGCAGCCAGACTGCTTGGATATGATTGACGGACAACCGCACTGCATTGCCTCCAACGGCGCGATACCAAACGGTTCTGATACAGATGGCATAACGAATACATCTGAGTTCTTATAACACTCATAAACCTGTTTGCCACGTTGGAATCCAGGGAAGTGACACTTATCAGCAATACCATACGCTGCTGCAAGTTCTATCATGGCAGCCATCATATCGCCTGAGCCTGCAAAGCAGAAACGTATGTTCTGAGTACGCTGCAGTACGAGCTTGGCAGCCTCAATGAAGTACTCTGGTCCCTTCTGCATGGTGATACGTCCAAGGTATGTAACAACCTTCTCGTTAGGAATCTTGTGTGGCTCAATATTGCGATACTCCTCAGAGAGAGGATAAACAGCATTATGCATTGCAACACACTTGCGTGGATCCTGATGATACTGATTGATGACAGTCTGACGTGTCAACTCCGATACGCACATGATACAGTCAGCATGGTCCATACCGTTCTTCTCAATAGAATATACCGTAGGATTCACCTTACCACGTGAACGGTCAAAGTCTGTTGCATGAACGTGAATACAAAGAGGTTTACCACTTACCATCTTAGCATGTACGCCTGCAGGATATGTCAGCCAGTCGTGTGCATGAATAAGATCAAACTGCTCAGAACGTGCCAGTACACCTGCAATGATAGAGAAGTTATTAATCTCATCGTGAAGATTGCCAGGATAACCACCAGCGAAGCCCATACATCCCATATCATCCAGACCCTGCATATAATTGAAGTCTGCATAGATATTATCACGGAAACGGTAGTAATCCTCAGCTGTATGACCAATGAAACGATCCTTTATATTGTCATACTGTACGTCACGCCAAGCGATAGGCACCTGACTCATGTTTATTATCTTGAGGAACTTTTCCTCTTCGCCCGTAGGCTTAGGCATACAGAACGTTGTCTCAACATCGCCCTGTGCCGACAGACCTTTAGTGATGCCGTAGGATGCTACAGCGAGGCCGCCATATATTTTAGGAGGGAATTCCCATCCGAACATTAATACTTTCATTTGTCTAATGTTTTAGGTTTAGCGATTTAAAGGTTAAAGGTTAACGTTTAACGTTTAAAGGTTAGAATATTCGTCTATAAGTTTCGTAGTGCGCAGAATCTCGGCTACATTCATAGCGAACGCCATAGCGCCACGTCCGTGGAATGGTGGGTTACCATCGAAAAGTTCTGAGATAGTTCCTGTTGCGTGATACATCATCTCATCCTCGAAACCTACCATCTGACGCTGTACGAAACTGAGTCGTGTTCTCTTGTAAACCTTCAGACAAGCCTCCATATAGAAACCGCCGAGCCATGGCCATGCAGTACCATTATGATATGCATAATCACGTGTTACCTGAGGTCCCTGATACATAGGATTGTATCCACCTGCCTTAGGTGAAAGAGTGCGTAGTCCCTTAGGGGTAAGCAATTCACGAGTACAGAAGTCAAGAACGCTCTTCTGCTGCTCTGGCTGTAAAGGTGAGTGGTCCAGTGCTACTGCGAATATCATATTAGGACGTACGCTTGGATCATATATTCCCTCTTCCACATAGTCATAGAGATAGCCAGCATCATTGACAAAGGTATTCTGGAATGACACCTTCACCATCTCCGCCTTCTTCTCCAAATATTCCTTATTCTTCTTATCTTTATTAGCCTCTGCCATCTGTGCAGAGAACTTGAGAGCATTGTACCAAAGTGCATTAATCTCTACGACATATCCTGTACGCGGAACAACTGGTTTTCCGTTTGCCACGCTGTTCATCCATGTCATAGGCTTCTCACGTCCTTCGGTATGAAGCAATCCATTCTCTCTTGGCTGCAAGTTAAAGTGCTTACCGCTCTCTATATACTGTTCTATATCTATAACGAGTTTGCCATATTTCTTGTATGCGACATCAAGACCAACAGTCTTGGCATATTGCTGTATTGCCCAGACAGCCCACAGCAGCACATCAGGCTGTTCTATCTCATAAAGTTTAACAGTAAGCGGCTTACCCATCATGAATTCATAAATGCCCTTAACGGCTGTATTCATTATGGTCTCAAAATAGTCAGGTTCATTGATGGCAAGAGTAAGACCAGGCAATGAGATAAATGTATCGCGTGCACGTGTCTTAAACCAAGGATAACCAGCGAGGAGATACTGTTCACCATCTTTACGATAATGGAACTGGTGTGCAGCAGCGACAAGTGAAGGATAAAGGTCTGAACGCTCAGGACGCACATCCACCTCTTCCTGGAAGAGTTTCTTCAATGTGCTCACCTTACACTCATTAAGCGAAGCAGTGAAGACAATCTCATCACCCTTCTTACACTGAATCTCAAAGTATCCAGGAACATACAAGTCCTCCAAGCACTCATATCCACGATCAGCCTCCTTATAGTACTCTAAGTTCTTGTACCAGTTTGGCTGGAACACAAACTCGTTCTTCTTTGATAACTGCATGTAAAGCTGTGGATAGTTAGCATACATCGTGGTCTTGATACCACCGCTTACAGTCTTATAATCACGCAGAGCCTGATAGTTCTCATGTGTAAGCGAGTCAGCACGGCGGAACGCCAAGTATGGACGTAAACGCAGAGTAACAGGCGAGTGAGCATCATCAATGGTATAACGTACCATCACACGCTCCTCATAAGCCTGGAAGATAACCTCCTTACGCAACATCACACCACCAACGCGATATTTCGTCGTCGGCACTTTATCACAGTTAAACTCACGGATATACTTATGTCCGTTAGGACTCAACACGCCTCCCTGATACAGATGCACTCCAAGATTAAACTCCGCGCCATGCTGTACTACAGAAGCATCAAGAGAAGAAAGTAATACATGGTTTTCATCATCAATGCTTGGAATAGGTACAACGAAGAGACCATGATACTTACGAGTGTTGCAATCAACGACAGTACTTGAAGAATAAGCACCCGAACGGCTGGTGCGCAGCACCTCCCTACGGAGTGACTCCTGCAAGTTCGTCATGAGAGCTTTTTCAAATTTAAGATAACTCATAGATATACTTAAGGTTTTATGAATTTATTGATAAATATCAAGATATTAGGTTTCAAATGCAAAGATATACATTTATTTAATAACAACCAAATTTTCTTGTTACTTTTTTCGATTTTCAAGCAAAAAGGGCATAAATACACTTTCATTAGCGTATTCATGCCCTATATATTTGAGCCTAAACTATTGTTATTGTTCTATAGTATCAACCTCTATCACATCTCCAGGATTGACACTACCCGAAAGGATTCTCTCGCATACCACATCTTCTATATATGTCTGCAGTGCACGCTTCAGTGGCCTTGCACCGAACTGTACATCATATCCTTTCTTTGCCAGTTCATCCTTGACATTATCAGCTACTACGAGTGTATAACCAAGGTTCTCAACCCGCTTCATAACTCCTTGCAGCTCAATATCAACAATCTTCCTTATCGCCTCCATATCAAGTTGATCGAAAGTTATGATTTCATCTAGACGATTAAGGAACTCTGGAGCAAACTGCTTGCTAAGGCTCTTCTGTATAATGGAGCGTGCATACTCCTTATCCTTTTCATTCATGCTGATGCCTGTACCATTAGCAGCATTGAAGCCTACACCATGAGCAAATTCCTTCAACTGACGTGTACCAGCATTTGAAGTCATAATAATGATGGTGTTACGGAAGTCTATCAGTCTGCCATTACCGTCAGTCATTCGTCCCTCATCCAAAACCTGCAGAAGCATATTGAAGACATTACCATTTGCCTTTTCTATCTCATCAAGCAAAACGATAGAATAAGGTTTACGACGAACTTTTTCTGTCAGCTGGCCACCTTCATCATATCCTACATATCCCGGAGGAGCGCCAACAAGTCGAGAGATATTGAATGCCTCAGCATACTCACTCATATCAATGCGTATAAGCGCATCACTACTGCCAAACATCTCCTCTGCCAGTTTCTTTGCAAGGTATGTCTTTCCGACACCTGTAGGACCAAGGAACATGAACACGCCGATAGGATGATTAGGATCATGCAATCCCACCCTATTTCTTTGTATAGCGCGAACCATCTTGTCTATCGCCTTATCCTGTGCTATGACAGCCTCCTTCAACTTATCCGCCATAGATCGTAGTCTGACGCCTTCACTTTCTGCCACACGCTGAACAGGGATACCTGTCATCATTGCCACTACGTCAGCCACATCATCCGTAGTAACCTTTTCACGCGAACCGGTATCACCCTTCTCCCATCGCGCTGTCATTGTGGCAAGCTCACTTTCCATCTTCGTTTGCTTGTCACGATAGTTTGCTGCAAGTTCAAAGTTCTGGTCCTGCACAGCCTGAAGTTTTTTCTTCTTTACCTCTCTTATTTCACTCTCCAGTTTTGTTATATCAACAGGAATATCCACATGATGCAGATGTATTCTTGCACCAACCTCATCCATGGCATCGATAGCCTTGTCTGGGAATGCGCGGTCTGTCACATATCGCTGTGTCAGTTTGACACAAGCGGTAATAGCTTCGTCGCTATACTCCACATGATGATGCTGTTCGTAACGTTCCTTGATATTGGCAAGAATCTGCATTGTCTCTTCTGGCGTTGATGGTTCAACGATAATCTTCTGGAAGCGACGTTCCAATGCGCCATCTTTTTCTATCGTCTTACGGTACTCATCAAGTGTCGTAGCGCCAATACACTGTACAGCACCTCTTGCGAGTGCGGGTTTTAGCATATTCGCAGCATCCATAGAGCCAGAAGCCCCGCCAGCACCGATAATGGTATGTATCTCATCAATAAAGATGATTATATTCGGGTTCTGTTCCAGTTCCTTTATAAGATTCTTTATTCGTTCCTCAAACTGTCCGCGATACTTCGTGCCTGCCACCATACTTGCCATATCAAGCGACACTAGTCGTTTGTTATGAAGTATTGGCGAAGTACGATGCGAGGCTATCATCTGAGCCAAGCCCTCTACTATAGCGCTCTTTCCCACACCTGGCTCACCGATAAGCACAGGGTTATTCTTCTTTCTTCTGCACAGTATCTCCTGCAGACGCTGAATTTCCTTCTCACGTCCTACAACAGGATCCATCTTTCCCGCAGCAGCCGTCTCTGTCAAGTCAATGGCAAATGCATCAATGACAGGTGTCTTGCCCGATACCTTTACCTTCTGCTTCTTATCCGTCTGAGTCTTTGACTCTTCTGGTTCGTCCATGGTATCATCATAGTCATCATCATCATCAAGGTTTATTCCATTGACAGCAGCGTCTGGCGTATTCTTCACTGATGTTTCTGACTCTTCTGTCTCGGCAAGACACTTTGACACTTTGTCATAATCAAGATTGTTATTCTCGAGTATATCCCTTGCCTGATTATTATTTACGTCATGCAGCATAGCGAGCAACAGGTGCTCTATCTGCACTGTATCTTTTTTATCCATACGCGCCTCAAGTGCTGCCAGACGCATGAGTTTATTTGTATTCTCATCCAGTTCCGGCATCATATTCTGTACATTTACCGTTTCCTCGTTCATCCCTGCAACTCCCTTACCCTCTACGTCTTGCAAGAGTTTTGTCTCACAATCAATCGTAATATCGGTCTTGCTGGCATGCAATCGTGTCAGTATCGTGTCAGCTATTGTATTTCGTCGTTTCAGTATTGCCATAAGCAGATGCTCCGGTCTTACAGAACGGCTTCTATGTCTTTTTGCCTCTCGCTTTCCTTCGTCGAGAAGTGTGGTTAAACTCTCTGAATAATTTGTCTGCATGTATTATAAATACTATTGTTCTGGATGTGTTAAACAAACGACGTGCCAAAAATTCAGAAAAAAGGTGCAGGAATCATATTCCCACACCATATTTCTTTTTCCAGTCTTCGTAGAAGAATGGTAATTCATACATCTGTATTCCCTCCTGGTCTATGAACAACTGTGTTGTTGAACCCTTGCAACAAAGCACATTGTCACGTTCTCGATATATCTCATAGCGATAGTCAAGCCTTGCTCCGCGCTTTGGTACATAATACGTATGAATCACCGCCACGTCATTCATCTCCAACGGCGCAAGACATGTCACCTGAATATCATATATAGGTGCGTAGATACTCGTATCCTGCATCATCTTATAGTCTATTCCGGGGAAATGTCTTCCGAAAGACTCTCTACCATCCTCAAAGTATTTCACGTACGTACCGTGCCACACTCTTCGCATAGAGTCTATCTCACTGAACTTTACCTGTATCTTACAAATATCCTCTAATTCCATACGATTAGAATTTTGCATCGCTTACACTAGCGCCCAGTTTGAAGTTTGAGAAGGTATAATCAGTATAACCACCTTTCTGCACAAGGCGTATAGAGCGCAGTTCCTGTGCCTTCGTATCAATGGTAAGTACAAAAGAAGAGAACATCATTTTTTTATTACCTGCCTTTGGAGTGATTGTAACGACAACGTTAGCACCCTTCTTTGCTATGTCAACATCAGAATTCTTTGAAATATCTGTCTGTCCACCATTAAAGATACTCTCAAGCACATCATGGAATGTCTTGTACTGAACGTTGGTATTGCTGTTTGTTGATGCCTTGACAGGACCTTTCTTGAAAGTAAACTTACTACCATTCATCAACAGTAAGTCCTTACCGTTCTCTATTAGCACCTTGTCGCTGCCCTTGACATACAAAGTACCACTAACGACCTGATCCTTGGCTACAGCATTCTTGTGTGTAGTACGTGTTGCTGTTGCTGTCAAAGTATTGACACTCTTATATTTTGCAACTGCTTTCTTATAATCTGCATTCTGTGCAAATGTCATGACACACACGAGTGCCATAACCATTGTCATTAAAATCTTCTTCATATTTTCTTTCCTATTAATTATTCTACATTATTTATTATCTTCCTTATCGGCTCACGTCCCAATATCTCGGCGCACGTAAACAATGTTGTCATCGTCACTCCGTGCAATCCATGCAACATCAGGTTTTGTCCTGTCATCAGCAGGTTAGGTATCGGTGTTCTTGGTGTCAGTATCGTCATCATCGGCGCCGTACAGTCTTTGCGTATGCCGTAGGCAGAGCCTTCGGGTGTGAGGTTATAGTCACGATACGTCAGTGGAGTACTGGTGTATATTTCTTCTATCGCATCTCGCAATCCTGGTATCACCGTCTCTGCCAGTGCGACACACCGCTCTGCCTTTGCTGCTTTCATTGCCCTATAGTCTTCTCCACGATGTCCTACTGTGGTATTCTCCCACTGCTGACACTCGGACCACAACATCGGTGTAAGAATGTCAAGGGAGTTCTCCTTCGGATTGGTGATAAGTATGCCCATACCTTCGTGGTCTTCTTCGGACAATTCCCATACATTCGCTTTTTCATAGACGAACTTATTATGGTTAAAGTTTGGTATGCTGCCGTTTTTTATCTTTAACGAACAGGTAAACATACCGAAAGTATTCTGCAGACGTGTTATGCGCTTCTTGTAAATACCACGCATCATAGTACTCTCTTTCACGAGTGAGCATGTAACGACAGGATGCGTGTTACAAATAAATGTCTCTGCACTGTATTGCTTTCCGTTGGCACACAAGGCAGTAACAATCCTACCCTCCTTCTCTACGAGTTCAATTACCTCGGTATTACACAACACCTCACCGCCATACTTCTTTATCTCATCAACGAGTTTCTGCACAAGCATATTGCCATCGCCATCAAGGCGCCAACTGCTCTGAATGAAACCGCTGTTACCATGTGAGAAGGTAAACAGAGGGAGTGTGTCTTTCTTCAGTTCCATCTTCAGCGATGTGCCACTAAGCACATTGATAAGCAGTTCGTCATGAAACTTCTCATGCAACCAATCGTAAGCGTTTGTAGAGAAGAGTTTATCAGTAAGCGATGATTCTGGTGGTACATCTTCTGTCAAAGCCAGTAATTGCACCTCATCAGCACGACGAAGCATATCAACATACTCAAACAAAGCTTCTTTCTCTGCAGGAAATCGCTCCGACATCTTTTCTGCAAAGCGTTCATATCCCTCAGCAAAGGAGAATGTCTCACCCGCTATGGTAATGGTATCGAAGGCATCTTCATCAAGATGCGTCCATGGCAGATCGAGGAGTCCGAGGTATTTGAAGACAGGATAGAGTGTCTGACCCTTTCCCAATCCACCGACATAATGCAAACCTGTATCAAAGACACAATCCTTTCGCTTGTAGCTTTGCATACATCCGCCAGGCTGAATCTGCCTCTCAAGCACCAAAACCTTCAAGCCATGACGGCTGAGTATGGTTCCACACTCCAGACCGCCAAGTCCAGAACCGATGATAATAACATCGTATGATGTACTATTTACCATGAATACTTATTTCTTACTTAACCATTTATAAATCGCCGGCTGTACTACATACGACAGCACGACAGCCGATACCATTCCTACAAGCGTAGCAAATCCCACTGACTTAATAGCTGGGTGATTAGCCATCAGCATTGATGCAACGGTAACGACAAGGATAAAGGCAGAGAAGAAGATGGCTGTCTTATGATAAGCTAACACTGTTCCGTCATTACCATCATCATTCTTCACCAGTCCACTCATTATAAATATACTGTAGTCAACACCTATACCAAAGATAAACGTTGATATGATGATATTTATGAGATTGAACCTTACATTGAATATCGCCATGGCACCGAGTACGATGAGCCAGCTGAGCAATATAGGAGCAAAACCCAAGAGTGTGTTCTTTATATTGAAACGGAAACTGAGCAATAGTACAACGAACACGAATGCCATGCTTACCCATTGCAGTATATTGAAGTCACTGTTCAGGTTTTTCAGTCCATCAGTGGTATATACCGTAGTATTAAGCACCAGCATATTAGGTTTGTCTGCTATTGCCTGACATATTTCATAGAAGGCACTACCCTCTTCTACCAGGTCCTGTCCTTTGTAGCATACGGATGTAAAACAGAGATAATCGCCTGCAAGCGTCTGCTCCATAAGGGTTGACAGATATCCCTGTGGTATTATGTCTGCCTCATAGAGTGCCGAAGGCTCATAGTCAGCCTTAGCAGCATCAAAGAAAGGTTGGAAGGCATCACTTGTGAATCCTGCCTGTGAAGCAGTGGCATTGATAAGTCCCTGCACCTTTGCAAGTCGTTCGTCTGTCCAGTAACGCTTCCATGCGTCAATACGCTCCTGTTGTTTCTTCAGCGGTACAAAAAGAACGTTTGTAGGTGTATAGCTCTTCACCAGTCCCTTTGCCTTAAGGGAATCAAGTTTAGCAGAAAGAAGCGAGAAGTTCTCCAACGCTTCTTCCATTGTCTTACCCTGTGAAGCGAAATAGGTTGAGCCGTCACCGGTATATGTCTTCTCACTTATCAGATTCTCTGAGTGTACTATGCGCTCAGCTCTGTAACCGAGATTGTCCATATTGGCGTCGAAGTCTGTTCCTTTGGCAACATAGAACGCTATGCATACCACCGCCACAACGCCGATAACGCCGAGCAACACCTTACTATTTTCGAAGTGATAGCCATTGAATCGGTCTATCATTGAGAATGCTTTCTTATTCGTCTTGTTCTTCTCAAGCTGCATCAGGTGTGGCAGATATATGAGAGAGAATACCGTTGTGCCAATGATAGCAAAGGCAGCAAAAAGTCCGAAGTCCTGCAACAAGTCGGTCTTGATGAATATAAGTCCCATAAACGAACCTATCGTTGTGAGACATCCCAATAACACTGGTTTAACCTCATCGCGCAATACCTGCTCAGCATCGCCAACGTATTTGTAATGTGTAATGATATGCAGCACATAACTCATTGCCACGCCGAGCACTATGGCTCCTATACCAAGAGCCAGGAGTGAGAATTGTCCCTTGATGAAGTACATCAACGATAGTCCGAACAATGAACCGAATGCAACAGGGAGCAGAAGCAATGGTATGGTATTCCAGTTGCGCATGCATATAAACAACACTACAAGCACCAACAATAGCGACCATGAGATTGTTGATGTAAGGTCGTTCTTGATTGTTGAAGAATTATAATAACCGCTGGCAGGTGTGCCATGATATACTATTCGCACATCAGGGTGTGATATCGCGAATGAATCAATCAAACAGTTAAGATCGCGGAAGAGCTGTGAGCCCTGACCTGTATTCGTGGCAGAGAATATTGGTGAGATAAAGGCGATGCACACCGTAGAATCTGGAACAAAGAAATGTCCGTTGATGGTGCTGTAAGAACCAGCACCAGACTGCATCATTCCTTGCATTTGCTCCATCAGTACACCACGCATTCCGATAGGGTCCATCTGTATTAGTTCAGGGAACATCTCACCGAATTCTCCCTGCATATCCTCTGCATTCTGCTGCATCTGCTTCTGTATATGCTCCTTAGTCAAAAGCGTATCAAATGCTGCATAGGCAGTGGTGTCTATATAAGCTGGAAGATGGTCCGTAAGGTATCCTATACCATCAAACATAAGGTCTTCTGGCAATGAATAGAACACATCACCTATGATACGCTGCGAACTGTCGCGTGCTGCATCAATAGCCATCAGTGAGTCAACGAACTCATCACAAACAGCTGTCAAGACCTCTGTCTTTTCTCCTTTCTTTGGTAGGTATTCAAAGAGTAAATACGTCTTATCCTTAATACGCAAATCGGCAAAAGCCATCTTTGTCGTTCCATCCTCATTCTTTGACGATGGCATCAATTTGTTCAGGTCTTCCTCCATGTGTATCTGCGATGCGAAGAAGCCTGTGACTATAAACAGAATAACCATCGAGAGCCACATGACTACTCGATGGTATTTCAGATAGTTGTAAATTTTGATGAATAGATTTGTCATCAATCTTTTACTTTTTAGTTCTTACGTTGTTTGCGGAACACAGTTATCTGCTGCATCCCAAATCATAAAAGATTAAGCGTGGCTCTCAATGTAATCGTAAAGATCACTGAAAGTCTGTACCTTTGGAAGATCCTCTGCAGGAATCTTGATGCCATACTCAGTCTGAATAATAGCAACGAGGTCAACAAGTGAAAGGCTGTCAAGCGCAAGTGTTGTCTTAATGATAGCCTCAGGAGTGATTACGCTCTCCTCTACCTCAAACTCCTCAGCAAGTACTGAGTTAACTTTTGCAATAATGTCTTCGCGTGTCATTGTAAAAATAGTGTTTATAATTTAATAATGGTATAATTCTTAAAGATTCTTGATAATCAGCGTAGAGTTGGTACCGCCGAAACCAAATGAGTTTGTCAGGAACATGTCAAAGTTCGCAGAAATAGTCTCAGGAATAACATTTACGCATGCTGTCTCTTCGTCTGGCTCTGAGAAGTTTATGTTACCTGCGATGAAGCCATTCTTCATCATCAGCATAGAGTAAATTGTCTCTGCTGCACCTGCTGCCCACATCTCGTGACCTGTCTGGCTCTTTGTTGATGTTACTGGAACTTTATAGTCGCCGAACATCTGTGCTATAGCCATTGCCTCACGACCATCGCCAGCATGTGTTGATGTAGCATGAGCATTGATATAACCTATCTGACGTGGATCAACGCCAGCATTCTTCAGTGCAAGTTCCAAAGAGCGAGCTGGACCTGCAACATTTGGAGTAGAGATATGGTCGCCGTTGCCAGAGAAGCCCCAGCCAACTATCTCAGCGAGGATTGGAGCGCCGCGCTTTACTGCATGCTCGTAGCTCTCAAGGATTACTGTTGCTGCACCGCCACCAGGAACAAGACCATCACGGTTCTTATCAAATGGACGTGAAGCTGCTGTTGGGTTATCCTCACGGGTAGAGAATGCCTGAATACCGTCAAATGATGCTACGCAGAACATGTTTGCCTCCTGTGCACCACCAGCAATGATACAATCCTGAAGACCGTTCTTGATAAGCAGGTATGCATTACCGATAGCAAGAGAACTTGATGCGCAAGCTGCAGAAGAGGTAAGGTTGATACCACGCAGCTTGAACAGACAAGCAAGGTTCATTGTAACGGTAGAGTTCATTGACTGGAAGATTGCACCAGAACCGCATGCTGATGTATCACCAAACTTACGGAACTTATCAAGTGCGTTCATTGTAGCCTCGGCAACAGAGTCGTTACCATAGATGATACCCACCTCGTTATTGTCAAGGAAATCCTGATCTATCTTTGCTGCCTCAAGAGCATCCTTTGTTGCCATGTATGCATACTGTGCCTCTTCTGGCATAAACTGACGCATGTTACGTGGAACGAATGGCTTAAGGTTTGGCATTGGTACGTTAGCACAGAGTGCAGAACGGAAACCTGCATCCTTACGCTCCTGACTGAAAATGATACCACTCTTACCTTCGAAGAGTGACTGACGTACATCGTCAAGGGTCTGGCCAAGACAAGACCATATACCCATACCAGTTATTACTACTCTATTCATTGTTGTATATTGTTTTTATTTTCGTTATTGTTTTTCGGTTATCTTATCCAGCAGCGGCGGCGCTTAACGAACTCTGGGTTCAAAGGTTTCCACTGAGACATCTCTTTAACATTGGTCTCAAGCTGTGGTCCTGTCTCGCACCATTCAATGCCTCGCTTGTTGAAAATCGGAATAAGGTCATCGAATATCAGTGAATTAACACCCAAGCCTTGCATATCCGGGCGAACAGCTATGATCATCAACTGCGCCTTGTTGACCTTTGAAAACTTCAAAGCCTTTAGCAGATGGAACCATCCGGTAGGGAAAAGCTTGCCCTTGCTCTTTCGCAGTCCTTCAGAGAAGTCAACTATCGTTACCGCAAATCCTACCACCTCTCCCTGTTCGTTTTCTACGAAAGGAACGATACTGAGATCCAACAGTGGTACGTAGAGGTTAAGCAAATCGTCTATCTGATCATCAGAGAACGGAGCAAAACCGAAAAGAGGAGCATAAGCCTGATTGACGAGTTTGAACAATTGTAAACCAAAGCCATTCTCCATCACCTCTTTCTTTGTATGCTTTACAACCTTGAGTTTATATTCCTCTCGAATGTATTTTGCTACGCGTGCATAACGTGCAGGCACTTCCTTCGGAACATTTATACGAACCTGCAACCAGTCAGCCTCAGGAACGAATCCCATGCGTTGCATGTGGTCAACATAGTATGACGGATTCCATATCTCAAGGAAAGTGCCACCAAGTTCAAAGTCGCTCACCAACATTCCTTCCTTGTCAAAGTCCGTAATTCCCATAGGACCCTGTATCTGCTCCATGCCACGACGCTTTCCCCATTGCTCCACCGCATTGATGAGAGCATCTGACACCTCCATGTCATCTATGAACTCAATATGAGAGAAGCGAACAACCTTCTTGTCCCAAACCTTGTTTGACTTGTGGCTGATAATACCTGTTATTCTACCAACAGCCTTACCGTCCTTGTATGCAACGAATGGCTGAACATCGGCAAACTCAAGACTTCTATTCTTCTTTGGATTGAAGAATCCACGAATATCAGTATCCAAATCAGGTATATAGAGATTGTTGCCTTTATACAATTTTCTTGGTAAAGATACGAAATCATCCATAGCTTTACCATCTGTGACTTTAACTATTTTTATACTCTCTGAGTTCATTTATATACTTTTTCGTGTGCAAAATTACAATAAAACTTTGACATACGCAACTTTTTACATTAATTCAACACCGAAAATTGTTAATAAAACAAAAAAGGACAATGAACATTAATGCTCATTGCCCTTTTATTAATGATTATAAAATACTACATTTTAATCTATGCTCCAGTACTGTGCTGCGATTACTCCAGTACTTGGGTAGGATTACTCCAGTACTGTATAAGGATTACTGCAGTACTTTACAAAGATACTGATCACATATAAAAACTCTTACATGGCAGCTGCTGCGTGGAGTGCCTCATAGATGCAACTTGCCACACCGAAGAGGAGAACACCTGCTGTGCACACAAAGAGTGTGAGCTTGGTGTTGCAGTCCATCTTGTATGTTGCGAGAGCCTCACCCTCATTGTTGATATACATTGCCTTCACGATGAGCAGGTAGTAGTAGAGTGATACTACGGTGTTAACCAATGCAATGAAGACGATGAGATAAGGGAGGAATGTGAAGCGTCCGTCAACGGCAGCAAGGAATACGAAGAACTTTGAGAACATACCCGCAAATGGTGGGATACCACCAAGAGAGAAGAGGGCAAGCGTCATGAGGAATGCCATCTTTGGGTTTGTCTTATAGAGTCCGTTGTATGCAGCCATATCGGTACGTCCACCGGTCTGGTTCTCTACTGAAGCGATAATGGCAAAGACTGCCATGTTTGCAACGATATAGATGAGCACATAGTACATGAGTGCTGTGAGGCTCATTACATAGTTGCCACCGATAGCAACAAGCATGATGTATCCTGCCTGAGAGATAGAAGAGAACGCCATGAAGCGCTTCAATTCTGTCTGGCGGATTGCCATGAGGTTAGCAACGGTAATAGAGAGTACCACAAGTACCATCATTGCAAGCATCCAGAATGGTGTAATAGCAAAGAACACCTTGTAAAGGATAGTTACGAGAGTGAAGGCAGCAGCGCCCTTAGAGATAACGCTGAGATAACCAGTCACTGACGTTGGTGCACCCTGATAGGTATCGGCTGTCCAGAAGTGGAAAGGCACAAGAGAAATCTTGAAGCCAAGACCTGCAACGAAGAATATCATACCCATAACACTCATAAATGAAGGACGCAGAGTGGCTGCGAAATCATTGAAATAGAGTGTTCCTGTAGAACCATAGAGGAACGAGATACCGTAGAGCATTACGCCTGATGAGAATGTAGCAGTAAGGATGAACTTTGCTGCTGCCTCGGCAGAATCGTTACGATACTTGTCAAGGGCAATCATACAGCCCATTGGCACTGATGCCATCTCAAGACCAAGGAAGAACATGAGGAAAGAGCCAGCGCTCATCATCATAAACATACCAAGGAGTGTTGACACTACAAGCATATAAAACTCACCCTCGACGAGCTTTGACTCTGTCGTTGCGAGCCAGTTGCGTGACTGCATCACTACGATGAGTGTTCCAAAGGTAAGCACGCTCTTCATCATATTTGCTGCTGGTGTAGCACTGTAGATACCGCCAAAGGCTGTTACTACTTCTTCACAAGGGCAGATATTGATTACAAGCTGAGCAAGAAGGAGTACACATACCAATGGGTTGAACCATTTGCGCTCTTCCTTACCGTGGCTTGCGAAATCGGCAATAAATACGAGAACCAGGATAGCCATCAGAGTAGCCTCTGGTATCATGTTAAGAAATTGTGAATAATTCATATTGCTTATTTACTATTTGACAATTTACTATTTACAATTTATTACATACCAATGATGCCTGCGAGTACTCCATCAACGCCATTAGCGATAACGTTGCTTGCCCAGAGAGGGAAAGAACCGAGACCTGCTACGCAAGCGATAAGGCAGCAGACTGCGAACTTCTCATCCCATGTAGCATCGGTAAGTTCCTCGTAGTGAGGATCAGTGACCTTCTCAAAGAGGATGAAGCCTACGGTACGGAGGATATAAACCGCTGTTACAACGATAGAGGTACAAGCGATGATAGTACAGCAACGGTGGAAGGTGTCTGCATTCTCAAAAGAGCCTACGAAGATTGTCATCTCAGCTATGAAGCCAGAGAAACCTGGAAGACCGAGGTTAGCGAGACCTGCTACCACATAACCAACAGAGAGGAATGGCATAATCTTCATCAAGCCACCCAGACGACGGATATCACGTGTGTGTGTACGACCGTATATCATACCGATGAGTGCGAAGAAGAGTGCTGTCATAAGACCGTGAGAGAGCATCTGCAGGATAGCACCAGTACAAGCTGTCTTTGTCATCATGAGGAGTGCGAAGAGCACGAGACCACAGTGTGACACAGAAGAGTATGCATTGATAAACTTCAAGTCTGTCTGCACACAAGCAGAGAAGGCACCATAGACAACCGAACAGGTAGTGAGGATAAGGAATATCCAAGCCAGTTCATTGGCAGCCACAGGCAAGAGATACATTGCTATACGGAAACAGCCATAACCACCGAGTTTCATCAACACACCAGCATGGAGCATGGAAACGGATGTAGGAGCACAGCCGTGACCGATAGGTGACCATGTATGGAATGGGAACAGTGCACCGAGTACACCAAAACCGATGAACACAAATGGGAAGAGTGCATTCTGGATAGATGCAGGGATAGACATAGCACCATTGGTATGGTGAGCGATGTCAAGAATATTCATGGTAGTAGCACCGCTGAAGAAGTAGATACCTACGAGACCGATGATGATAAGGGCAGAACCACCCATAAGCATCAGGGTCAACTTCATAGCAGCATACTCCTTCTTACCAGAACCCCAGTAACCGATAAGGAGGTACATAGGGATGAGGGCAACCTCGTAGAACATAAACATCGTGAAGAGGTCTATGCTGATGAAGAAGCCATACACACCTGTAGAGAGGAGTGTGAACCACATAAAGAACTCCTTTGTCAGTGGCTGAAGCTTCCAAGAAGCGAAGGTACCGGTGAAGACGATGATGCTTGAAAGAAGCAACATAACTACGCTGATACCGTCAACGCCTACTGCATAAGAGATGTTTAACGGTGCAAACCATACAGTGCTATAGGTATAGAGCATTTCTGCGCCATTACCGGCAGCACGCTGTGAAATAAAGTCGAGTGTGAGCCATACGCTCAGTGCTACAAGGCAAGAAGCGCCTGCTACCATCACACCACGCACCTGCTCAATGTTGCGGGCAGCCCAAAGGCCAAGCAGCATCAAGACTGGAATAACTACGAATAATGTTAATATACTCATTTTCTTTTTCCTTTCTTAATTTTACAGTGCGATTAACATAAGTGTGAGTGCTATGACACCACAGATGAACCATACAGCATAGTTACGTACGTCACCGTTCTGCCAGTTACGGATGCTCTCGCCACCAGCGTTAGCACTCCATGCTGTCCAGTCAATGAAGCCATTGATAATCTTCTCGTCAATCCATGCCACAGGGGTAGAGACATAACGGAAGAGAATCTTGTGAGTAACGAACTGATATACCTCATCCATGTAGAAACGCTTGTAAGCCCAACGGTGGAGCTTAGGAGCAGCAGCATACATCTTGTCAGCGATAGGCTGTGTCTCACCCTTGAAGATATATGTAGCAAGAGCGATAGAGATACATGCTATGATTGTTGAGGTTGCTGCGATAGCTGGATCAAAGTGTACTGTGTATGCTGTTCCATCAGCAGTAACGAGTGAACCGAAGCTTGCCCAATCCCACTCAAGGAAACCTCCGAGTGTGGTAACGATACCAACGCCCATTGTGATAACACAAAGGAATACGAGAGGGAACTTCATAGCCCAAGAGTGCTCCTCTGGACGATGATGCTCGTGCAACTCCTTGTTCTCTGTGCCCCAGAAGATACCGTAGTAAAGACGGAACATATAGAACGCTGTCATAGCAGCAACGCCTGTCATCCACCATCCGCAGATAGGAGAATAAGCGAAACATGCAGAGATAATCTCATCCTTTGAGCTGAAGCCTGAGAAGAATGGGATACCAGCGATAGCAAGACAAGAGATAAGGAATGTAGCATGTGTCACAGGGAGGTACTTACGCAAACCACCCATAGCAGACATCTCATTAGAGTGTACAGCGTGGATGATGCAACCAGCACCAAGGAAGAGACATGCCTTGAACATAGCGTGTGTGAAGAGGTGGAACATAGCAGCCATATAACCAAGACCGCCGTGCTCGTGATGTGTCAGCTCCATAGAGGTGCTAACACCGAGTGCTACCATCATGAATGCTATCTGAGAGATAGTTGAGAAGGCAAGCACACGCTTGATATCGCTCTGTGCACATGCAATGGCAGCTGCATAGAACGCTGTGAACGCACCTACAACGACAACGATTGTCATATGCTCTGGAGCATACTCTATCCACAGTGGGAAGAGACGTGCAATCTGGAACACACCAGCAACAACCATCGTAGCGGCGTGGATGAGAGCAGATACAGGTGTTGGACCTTCCATAGCATCTGGCAACCAGATGTGGAGAGGGAACATTGCTGACTTACCAGCGCCACCGATGAACATCAGCACAAGGGCTGTTGGGAGAATCATAGTGCCTGCTGCCCATGCCTTGTCCGCATTGCAAACAGAGAACGCCTGCATGCCATCAGCTATCTGTACCTCTGTTCCAGTGAACGAGAAGTTGAAGCTGCCTGTGTAGTATCCGAAGATGAGGATACCAACGAGGAAGAACATATCAGCGAAACGTGTAACGATGAACGCCTTCTTTGAAGCATGAACGGCTGCGTGAAGAGTGTAATAGAAACCGATGAGCAGGTATGAGCTGACACCTACAAGCTCCCAGAACATGTACATCTGGAAGATGTTTGTTGCTACTACAAGGCCGAGCATAGAGAAGGTGAAGAGTGAAAGGAATGCGTAGTAACGCTGGAAACCTTTCTCACCGTGCATGTAGCCGAAAGAATAGATGTGTACCATCAGCGACACCGTAGAGATGACGATAAGCATCATCACTGAGATAGGGTCGAGAAGGATACCAAGGTCAAAGTGCAGCGAACCGAGTGGCAGCCATGTATAGTTATAAGGTACTATAGTGGCGAAGGTGTCATCGGCAAGACGTGGTGCACCGAAATACTGGAAGGCAGTGATGTAGCTCAGTATCGTTACGAGACCGAGGGAACAAGTGCCAATAAGTCCGGCAGCCATGTGAGGCCAGCCTTTCTTACCTCTGAAATAATCTGTCAAACCTATTACCAGGAATGAAAGCAGAGGCAGAAGAAGAATACCAATTGTATATCCGAATTCCATTGTTTTCTGTTTTTATTACTTTGGTTTGACAATTATTATAACTTCATATTCTGAATGCTTGTAACATCATCACTATTGAAGTGACGGTAAGCATTGATGATGATTGCCACTGCCACAGCACTCTCTGCTGCGCTGACACCGATAGAGAAGATAGTGAAGAACATACCCTCCATCTGACCAGGCCACAACAAACGGTTGAAAGCAGCGAAGTTGAGGTCAACGGCATTGAGCACAAGCTCTATGCTAACCAACATCGCAATCATGTTACGACGTGTTACGAATCCGAAGACGCCGATAAAGAACAGTATCGCGCTAAGCACGAAGAAACATTGTACTGGTACCATACTTACTTATCCTCCTTCTGATTACGTGAAACGACGAGTCCTCCAATGATGCAAGCAAGCAGGAAGACAGAAATGAACTCGAATGGAAGCACATACTGATACTTCTCAGAACCCATCATTGCCATACCGATGGTCTCCATAGGTACCTCTACGTCATCAACAGTCATGAACTTGTCGAAGAAAGCTGTTCTCAGCTGTGCTATAACGACAGTGAGCAGACCAACGACAGAGACGATGGCAGCGATAGACATACGCTTCAGGTCAAGCTTCTCCTTGATACCCTGAAGGCGGCGCTTTGAGATAAGCTGGATAGCGAAGATGTAAATCATCGTCATGCCACCAGCATAGATGCTCAGCTGCGCAGTGCCGAGGAAGGTATAGTCGAGCAGGAAGTACATGCCTGCGATAGCGAAGAGCACGAAGAGCAGTGCTGTAACGGCACGCATGATGCTCTTTGTCATCACAGAAGCAATAGCAGCGCAAAGGATTACGGCTGCCAGGATAGCGAACATAATGATATTTGCCATAGTTTACTTCTCCTCCTTTTTAGGTTCTGCCGCAGGTGCTGCCTTTGCAGCTTCAGCAGCCTTAGCCGCTGCTACCTTAGCGTTCTCCTCATAGCGTGCCAACTCCTCTGCTGTTGGAGCAGGAGCAAGGTGCTTGACGAGTGCCTTACGGTCGAACGTTGCGTTTTCAAAATCTTTTACAAACTCTATGGCTCCGAAGTTACAAGCATTAACACAAAGCTGGCAGAACATACAGTCGCCAAGGTCATACTGATAGTCAAGGAGTATCTTACCCTTCTTGCCATCGTCCTTGGTAACCATCTTTGACGCAATCTTGATGGAGCCGTTAGGACACGCTGTCTCACAGAGGCCACATGCCTTACACTTGCTGGCATCAGCCATAACAAGTGTACCGCGGTGACGCTCAGCAACATGCTGTGTCTTACGGTTTTCAGGGTACTGCTCAGTAATCTTGCGAGTCATGTACTCACCCATGGTGATATCCATACCGGTGAGCAATGTCTTAAGACCTGCTACAGCACTGCCGAAATATGATTTGTTACTCATAATCTATTAATCCTTTTTAATAGCTGCATCAACACCTACGAGATGCTGTGCCTGCTTGAACTCTGACTTAAACTTCATAGCACGTACTACGATGATGGCGAGAACGGCAACGATGATTACAGCAACAGCGATGCTTGCACCGTAAACACCTGTAATACCGAATGCTACGCACACCGTCATAAGCACAAGGTTAAGGAGTGCCAATGGCATGAGGTACTTCCACTCCAACTGCAGTATCTGGTCGATACGCAGACGTGGGAAGGTCCACTTAATCCACATCAGCAGCCATACCATAGCGAATGCCTTGCCAAGGAACCATACGATACCTGGGATATAATCCATCACAGCATCGAATGCCTCGACACCGATGTGCAGTGGCATCCAACCGCCAAGGAACATCAACGATGTGATACCTGCAACGATAAAGAGGTTAAGGAACTCTGCGAGATAGTAGAAACCGAAGCCCATACCAGAATACTCTGTGTGGTAACCGGCTGTCAACTCTGACTCAGCCTCTGCAAGGTCGAAAGGTCCACGGTTAGCCTCTGCATTACCTGCGATGAGGAAGATGAAGAAGGCGATGATTGCTGGGATATGACCCTGGAAGATAAGCCATCCGAAGGCACCACTCTGCGCTTCAACGATACCGCTTACCTGCATTGTTCCTGTGAGGATACATGCTGTGATAAGACAGAGACCGAGAGACATCTCGTAAGAGATCATCTGCACAGCACCACGCATAGCTGACACGACGCCGTACTTGTTGTTTGAAGACCAACCAGCAAGGAAGACACCGATGACGCCAATGGCACTGAGGGCAGTGTAAAGGAAGATACCCACGTTGAAATCCATGATTACCGCACCATTGTTCCATGGCAGGAAGGCAAAGGCACAGATAGATCCCATGATAACGAGGATAGGAGCGATAGCGTAGAGCAGCTTATCAGCGCTGTCAACGAAGAAGATCTCCTTGATGAGCATCTTCAGCACGTCAGCAAACACCTGCAGCAAGCCCCAAGGACCTACACGCATAGGTCCCAGACGACACTGGAAGTATGCGCAGACCTTACGCTCCATGAAAATCAAGGCGATGGCGAGCAGAGCATAACCCACGATGATGAGCAAGCCTACTATCACGCACTCAATAATGATCGCCAACCAGCTTGGACAACCGATAACGTTGAGAAGCAGGTCGTTGAACCATGTTGTTATTATTGAAAAATCAAACATAATTGTTTTCTCTATATTATTATTAATAAGGTGTGCTATTATCGGTCAATATCAGGGATGATATAGTCAAGTCCTGCACCAACAGCCACGAGGTCTGCCACCTTTGATCCGCGAAGCATCTCGTCAAGGCAACCAACGAGGTTGAGAGCCATTGGCTTCAGCTTCATGCGGTATGGTGACTTCTCGCCGCGTGAGTCAAGATAAACGCCGAACTCACCACTTGTTCCCTCAACAGCGAAGTACCACTGTCCTTCTGGGCACTTGATGATTGGCTTCTGCTTGATATAGAACTCACCCTCTGGGATATTATCAATAAGTTGCTCGATAATCTTGATAGACTGCTCTATCTCCTTGACGCGGAGGTAGTAACGATCCTGTGCGTCGCAGTTGTCCATGACAATCTGCTCCCACTCAACCTTATCATAAGCATCGTAAGGATAGTTCTTACGTATATCGTTAGCCCACTGTGAAGCACGTCCGTTAGAACCAGACACACCATAGTCAATACACTGCTCCTTAGTGAATACGCCCTCACCCTCCAGACGCTGGTGAGTGATAACGTTGTCACCGAAGACATTGACATACTCAGGCAACTTACCCTTGAGGTATGTGCAGAGATTCTTCACGTC
>JAGHTW010000144.1 GCA_018065145.1 Candidatus Prevotella equi | reverse complement strand
CAACCATCAATGAATAGTTTCTTCACTCAAAAAATCCTCAAAAACAACAAAAATGACGAATTATTACGATTATCTACGACTTATTTGAGAATTATCAGCAGTAAACTTGATAAGCGAAGGATAATGTAGTTCCTTTGCAAGCGTGAAGAAACGCTTCACCTCGAATTTTTAACATCAAAAAAAAGAACAAAGTCTATGACTAATATCTGTAAGACAGTCACCTTGCGCAAGCGTTCCATAAAGAATGGTACGATGCAGAGCTTCTATCTTGACTACTATCCTGGCTACAGGGATGAGTCAACGATGAAGGTGCAACGACATGAGTCACTTGGCATCTACATCTACACCAAGCCAAAGAACCAGCGAGAGCGTGACTACAACGACAACATGACGGAAAAGGCAGAAGCCATCCGTTGCCGTCGATTTGAGAGTATTGTCAACGAGCGTTATGACTTCTTTGACAAAGAAAAGCAGAAGGGGGACTTCCTTGCCTACTTCAAGAAGAAGGCAGAAGAGAAGAACACCAAGTGGGAGAACGTGTACAAGTACTTTGAGAGATTCGTTGAAGGCAAGTGCACCTTCGGAGAGATTGACGTTGACCTCTGCGTCAGATTCATGGAATATCTGCAGACAACATCGCAGATACACCGCACAGAAAAGAAACTGCACACCAATACTGCTGCAGGTTATTGGTTATCTTTTCGCGCAGTGCTTTCCATATCCTCCCAAAAACAAAAATATGGTTTGTATCTTTCCCTAAATCGTCTATAATTATTTCTCACTCTTTTTTCAAATAAAGACAAATCAAGCATCAGTATAAGAGGGTCACTTTCTTTCATGTCATTTCTAAATGTGTATTTCAATTCGTTCATCACATCTTCCTTGAACAAATCAGGAAAAAGTTTCTCTCTATTGTAATGCATGTCGAATAATAATTCTTGGTCAAGAAACTGAAATTCTGAAGGAAGTATATCAAGAATATTTTTGTTCGTTGCATCTCCAATATTACAGCATCTAGTATAGAACTCATACCATGCTTCCTCAAGAACATCTTCATTGATAGTGTTAAGAGGTCCGATAACTGTTCTAAATGGAGCACGATCTTTAGGTTCGATACAAAGAGCTATCATAGCACCGTAGCACATAGATAGATTTAGAAATAGATTATTACAACTAGCTACATTTATTGGTCGTGTCATTGCGAACAATTCTCCCCATGTAACGTCTTCCAATGAGGATAAGGTCAAACCGGTTTCTTGACCATGACACTCAATTTGTATGATAGGAATATAATTATCATTTTCCACATCAGCCAATATGATAGACATTGTAGATTCTAGGGCATTTTTATCAAACGCTTCATAGTATTTAACGTCAAAGTCATAGCAATTCATGTTTGTCCATAATTCTTGGAGTCTATGCATCAAATTCAGACCAGTATGTAATCTGTCAGAAGGTAGTGATTCTATGATGTAAATCCTAAATCCGTATAATGTTTCAATATCCATAAATGCAGATTGCTATTTTTGCTTATTTTTGATGAGCCTTTTTCTTATGTGTTTTCTTTGCTTCCATATGGGAGCATATTTCATCAATGATTTTAAGTCTTACAGCGGTAACGTATGCAGAATACTCGTTTTCCTTAAAATCCTTTCTCCTTTTATATTTCTTTGCGGTCTCTTGTAACCTCTCAGGAGTCCACTTTAAGATTACCTTTGGTTTTATCATATGAGAACAAATTTCGTCCAACCAACCTTCCCGAACGGAGGTCGTATAGGCACTTCCATCCCCACGTTTAAACTCCATTTTGGTATTGTATCTTTTTGCAACTATACTACATGCTTCTTTTGTCCATTTAATTCTTGATACTGGTTCTTCTGGCATATGTGAACATATCTCGTTTAAAAGATTTCTCTTGTTCGCAGCATCATACATTTTGTAATCAAACTTTCTAAATTCACTTCTTGTCTTGTATTTTAAGGCTGTGTTATGTAGCAAGTCATAAGAATACTTATAATTCGGGCGTGTTTGTTTTGGGGGAATCGGACATGGTCGTTTCATGTGCGAGCATATCTCCTGCAATATTCCATGCTTTGAAGCAGCAGAGTAAGCAGAAGGAGAACACCTTTTAAACTCCATCCTTGTTTCGTATTTCTTTGCCTCAATAGCTAATCTGTCACTAGTCCATTTGCGAGGAGTTGAAGTTTTGTGTGGTAATAATTCTCGTATTATTTCCACCCATTCGTTTTTTACGCAACTAGCATATGCTCCGCTAAACCTTTTTATAAAATCGCTGATATTTGAACAATGTTTAGCAACTTCCTTACATCGTTCTAATGTCCAATATAGATAGTCAGAACCTAATGCTCCTGTTTTTGCTCTATTGAGTAGAATCCAGCCTGCGTTTTTGTACTCTTCTTCTACCTCTCCTTCATTCTTTTGTGCCGTTTTTTCAGGGGCAAAACCTCGAACGATCTTGAATGTTGGAGTTATATTTGTTTCTTGGATATGAAGATATATCGCAGAATCAGTTTCTCGTAGATGTTGTTTGATACGCACCTTTAGGTCTTGTGCAAGTCCAACGTATGCATGATTATCGGAAAATTCGCATACATATATGCATCTTTTACGAGATTTACGATTGTCTTTAATTTTTTGATTCGGATTATCCAGAAGGACTTTAAGTTCTTCCCATTCAGCATCTGAAATTTGAAGATTGTCACGAACATATTCATGACGCTTTTGTTCTTTTTCGGGGGCCATATCTCCATATGAACTCATGTGAGTGCATATCTCGTCAAGGAAGCCGTGGCGCAAAGCATGAGTGTAGGCACTATCATTTCCTCGCTGAAAGTCTATACGTCTTTTATATTTTAAAGCTTCCTCTCTACAAGTATCCTTGTTCCAAACATGTACCCATTTAGCAGTCATATGAGCGCAAATCTCGTCTAGAAAGCCATGTCTCAAGGCATAAGTATAAGCACCATCACATTTCTCTTGAAACTCGCCTCTTGATTCATATTTCAACGCTTCTGCATGACATTTCTCTTTACTATCCCATTTCTTCTGCCATTTTATCTCCATATGTGAGCAAATTTCGTCAAGGAATCCATGTTTGAGGGCATGAGTATAAGCACCAACACAAGCTTTGTTAAATTCTGTTTTGGTGTTATACTTCAATGCCTCTACCGCACATTTTTCTTTGTTCCAATAAGTACGTTGCATGCTTAACTTATAAATTACGCGAAATTGTATTCTACAAGTTCTTCCAATGAGACTTCTTTCCTAGTGCTATTGCCGAATCCACGACGAGACTCCGTGCGAGAGATGCGTACATCAGCATTGTTATACTCGTCGTAATCAACCATATCCTCAGACAGGGTAGTTTCTGCATCAATGTAAGTGTCGTCAATATTGCTAATCTTGCATTCGATATAACCTTTCTTCATAAAGATGCGTGCAAACGGTTGGTCTTTCTTCGGCAAGTAACCAAGCATAGTACCATCAGAAAGGTAGAACGCTAACGCATTAGCATCATACTCGTTTGTTGGGTCGTTCTTTACTATCACATGAGTTCCGACTTTAAGATTATCCAACAAATCTTCGTAATTGTCGCGATATTGAATGCCAACAAGATTTAATGTCATCTTACCATCCATAATCGTTTTCAATCTGTAATCTACATTTTCAACATCAACGAGGTAACGCATTTGATAGTGAACTTTGTAATCAGCATCATCAGTATCCTCGTCATCTTCACTTTCTGCTCGGACAACAAGAACCTGAATGATAATGTCGCTCATATCATCCGTGTTTATGTTTGCAAATCCAGCTGCACCCATGTTCCCATTAAGATACGATGCAATTTCATCACTTTCAAAAGAAATCAATTCTTCAAAGTCATCTTGTGAAAGTAAGGTAATCTCAGAACCACTGCATTTTGCAATATACATTGGAGTTTCTCCTTCCATTTGTAGAGCAAAATGTGACTGGATAAATTTCAGGACTTGAAGCGAGCCTGGCAAATGAACATCAAATACGTTTGATGGCATTTCCGTTTCTTCTTCATCATCGTATTCGTCCATTACATCGTCATCAAACTCGTCAAAATCATCTGACTCATAAGAATAATCATCATCGTTGTAATCGTAATCATCATCACGATTGCTGTGAAAAAGTTTGTCTAAGATTCCCATATTGAAATGTTTATTTGTGTAATTTTTAATGTCTATTTTGTTATATATCGATCAGATTGGATATTGTTATACCAGAGTGTGTCTGAGCTCGTACTTCTCGATTATATTGTGCATAATGTCAAGTTCTGCCTTTTTGAATTCATCCTTAGGTGAACAATCTGTAGAGGAGGGAGTGAGAAGTTCTTTTATTCGTTCTTGAGCTAAGTCATATAATGGTTTCGTTATATCCATTAAATTAGGCTCCTCGTTGACATCAGTACCTATAGGATAGTGAATTTTCTCGTACTCCTCAACTATGCTGCTCACTATATCAAGTTCTGCTGCATTTTTGTTCTCCTCTGGAGCACAATCCGGAGTTATAGGGAGTAGCTCTTCTATGCGTGCTAGAGCGAACTCGTACATTGCTTCTGTTATTTCCATTTCTATAAATGCAATTAAACCAATGCTAATATAATCAATATTATACGAAATGTTCTGTTTTCAAGTAACATTATCATTATTCTTTGTCTTTTGGAGTATTTACAATAACGAACTTTGTACCACAACGTGGACAGAACATTGTTTCTTCTGTCTTAGTATGTTGGACTTCTTGACAAGAAACATGAGGTTCTTGCTCTTCTACGTTTTGCTGAGAATAAGAATCGTCGGTAGGGAAAAACATTTCTCTTGGGTCAATATCTAACGCACATGCGATACGGTATATTGTTTTTGTGGTAAGTGACTCGGTACGTAAGAACTGAGCCATTGATTGTGTAGACATGCCACATGCTTCTGCAAAGGCATTTGTTCCCATGCCTAATTTTTGCATCAATTTACGAAGGTTTACCTCTGATTTCGCTTTTACTTCTTTCATGTTCGCTATTATAAGTGAAATAGATATGATTTTATTGTTTTATAAATGCAAAGGTAATATATTTATTTGTTTTCTTGCAAATATAAGAAATAATTTGTATGTAATATTATATATTTTTATATTTTTGTTAAGGTTAATGGCAGAATACGGCTGACATTATGTCAATTTTTGTCGGTTTGAGGCAAGAAACAGTGTCATTAATGTGCCGGAAATGTGCGGGAAGGAATTGTGGCACGATGATTGCATCATTCCGAAGAGGAAGATGGCAGAAACAGCGTTTCTTGCATTACTCCATACGGAATGGTGCACGAAACGCTGTTTTTGTGTCCTGACGGAACGGAGCGAATGTGGAAACAATGTGTCTGGCTGATTCCAATTAGTATTAGTTAACGTAAACAATGTTGTGGTGGTATCAGCTATATGTCTGGGGCGACGGCGACAGCGTTTCCACATTATTCACATTCAAAATTTTATCAAACTATGAGTGAAATCGGAACTCTTAGCTTGGAGCGCCTGAACAACGGTGCTCATTTTTTGTTCATTGCGAACGTGTTAGCTCGTGCTGAGGCCGACACGAACATCAAGAGTAAGCTCAGCACACAGATTGCTTCGCTGAAGTCTGCCAAGGAGCAGGAGGACGAGGA
>JAGHTW010000118.1 GCA_018065145.1 Candidatus Prevotella equi | reverse complement strand
ACATCGTGGGATGCAACATCAACACCGACCTGACGAAGTAGCAACACGCTCAGTGTTATAAACGAACACTAATAACGACGATTGACACGAAAAAGCATTCGTGAAATTCTTTGCAAGCAAAGCGTCACAAGAGCCGAGCGCGCGTTAAAAACATAAAAAATATTTACGTCAAATTCACGGTTAATTCACGGTAATTAGCGTTAAAAACAAAAAAAGCTTTCGGCAAACGTAAATGCCCGTAAATGCCCCGTAAATTGAACGAAAAAGCATTCGTGAAAATTTGTGAAATTTGTGTTCAAAACAAAAAAGTATTCACGTCAAATTACTTCCCGATGGTCAGTGGGTCTCGTACCTCGACAAATCTCGCGGTTAATTCACGTCAATTCGCGTTAAAAAGAAAAAATAATGCCTGCGGCGCTACGTAAATGCCCGAAAATTATCCGTAAATTGGACGAAAATACTATTCGTGTTCAAAACAAAAAAAGTATTCACGTCCAGATTCAACGGTTCCATTTACGGAAATTCGCGTTAAAGAAAATTAGTATAAGTCACAAAACAACATAATTCGTCCTTTCAAACTAACAAAAGAAGATGAAAAGAATTATATACACATTGCTCGGAATAATGCTCACCACTGGCGTGTGGGCAGAGAATGTTGCAAAGATAGGCGAGACAGAGTATGCTACACTGCAGGGAGCATTCGATGCTGCTACGACAGGTCAGACGGTTCAGCTGATTGCCGATGTTAAGTTGGCAGAATGGCTGAATGTCAATAGTGGCAAAGATGTAACCCTTGATCTTAATGACCACACTATAGCACCGACGGACGATCGCGTAAAGACCAATTATTGCATTATTCTGGTTCACCGTGGTGCAAAGCTTACCGTTGACGACAGCTCAGTTGGAAAGACTGGTTGCATTGATGGTGGTACAGGTGATCACGCATACTATGGTGGCATCCTTCTGACAAAGAATGATGATCCAGGTTCTGAGCCCGCAACTCTTGTTGTAAACAATGGTAAAATCAAAGGTGAGTATGCTGCAATATCAGGTAATGGTACTCGCCACAATACTAACGTAACGATTAATGGAGGTACGTTTATTGCTACAGACAATGAAGGTACAGCTATTTATCACCCACAAGACGGAAGTCTGACTATCACTGGTGGTTCTTTCACAGGTGTAGCTTCTGCGGTGGAGTTGCGTTCTGGAACACTGAATATTAGTGGCGGTTCATTCACTGCAACAGCTTCTAGCTATTCTTGTACTGCTAACGGTAATGGTATTACAACTATTGGTGCTGCCCTCGCTATTGCTCAGCACACAACGAAGAAGGATATTTCTGTCAATATCTCTGGTGGAACATTCTCTGGTGTGAAGGCTGTCAGCGAAGCAAACCCACAAGGAAATACTTCACCAGCTGTTACTATGGCTATTAATAATGGTACATTCACAGGTGATATTACTGCAACAGATGTTAACAACTTCGTGTCTGGCGGTACTTTCACTTCCGCAGTTGCAGATGGTTATTGCGCACCTGGCTTTGAGGTTGTCCTTGATGCAGAAGGTCACTATGTTGCAAAAGCAGAAACTGCAGTAGAAGCAAAGATTGGCGAAACAAAGTACGCCACTCTCGCAGCTGCTCTTGCCGCTGCAACAGAAGGTCAGACTGTGACTCTGCTTGCTGATATCAACGAGGCTATTGTCAATACCAACGAGAATAATTTCACAATAGATCTTAATGGTAAGAACTGGATTTCAAGTGGTGATGCCTTCAAGAACAATGGTGGCACTGTTACCTTTACAGGCGATGGTCTCGTAAAGAGTACTGCTACAGATGGTATTGCTGTTTGGGCGCGTACTGGTAGTATCATCATCAATAGTGGTAACTATGAAAACTGTAGTAATGAAGAGGCTACGGTTTATGTAGGTACTACTAATGATAATCTCGGTGGCAAACAACCTACTATTACTATCAACGATGGTTCATTCAAGAATACAGCAGATGGCGTTTATAAGTGGAACACAAATCTTAAGCCTCTGACGCTTAACATTATCAATAATATAGCGGATGCTAATACCTATCAGGCTATCGTAATCAAGGGTGGTAATTTCTATGGTAATGATCCTTCTATTGGTGATGATTCTCAGTTGAACAAGATAACAAACAACAGCAATTTCGTATCACCAGAGCTACATGCAACGATGGAAAATGGTAAGTTTATCATTGAAGAAGGTGAATATGTTGCACAGGTTGGATACCTTAAGTATGTTACTGTTGCAGAGGCAGCAGCTGTAGGTGATGACATCACTCTCCTTGCTGATGCTACAATAGAGACTATCAATGTCGTTAGTGGAAAGACCCTTAAAAAGAATGGTCATGAGCTTACCGTTACAAACTTCACCGTTACTGACGGAGTGGCAGCTACAATTCCTTTCGACTTTACTGCAACAACAGCTACATACACCCGCACAATGCCTGCTGGCACTAAATGGGGTACGGTATGCGTTCCATTCACCCTTACACAGGGCGATGGCACAAGCGCTCCAAAGCTTTATACCTTCGGCAATATCGATGGCGCAACTCTTACCGTAAACGAAGTTGCTGCTGATGCTACCGTTGCTCCAGGTACTCCTGTAGTATTCTCTATTACTGGCCCTGCTGTATTCACAACAAGCAACGCTACTGTTTCTCCTACGGCTCCTGCTGAAACAGGAAATCTCGTAGGTACATACTCTTCTAAAAAGATTGAGACAGGTCTCTCAAGCATCTACTACATCAACGGCGATGCGTTCCATCAGGCAAAGGCTTCGCTGACAGTGCCTGCATATAGAGCGTACGTCAATTATACAACAGTTCCTCTTGGTGCAAAGCCAAGCGTGCTGTCACTGTTCGTTGATGATGATATGAACGCAACATGCGTTGGTGCTGTCATGGAGGAGATGGCAACAGCAAAGAACATCTGCGACATTCTCGGTCGTCAGTTCTCTGCACCAAAGAAGGGCATCAACATCATGAAGCTCGCTGACGGCAAGATAATAAAAGTGATAATAAAGTAAAGACTATGCGTGCGAACATTATATATATATTAATGGCTGCTGGAGTGCTCGCCTCCTGCTCCAGCGACCAGCTGGGCGAGGGTGCTGACGCTCTCAGCGGCAATGGCGAGAAGACTCCTATTGCCATAGAGACGAACCTCTCGGCAAGTCCTATCTCACGTGCCTATGATAAGACGTTCGAGAGTGGCGACGTGCTGTTGACTTATCTTCGCCATATTACAGGTGAGACAAAGGGGGCTTATGTCTCTGTTGCGGCGGATCAGGCTCCACGCCTCGTTTCGCTTACATATAGCGGAGGTGAACTTGTCGAAGTTGACGAAAACACCAAAGGTACAGATGACCTCACCGCATCAGGTGGAGTCCTTTATTGGGATGACTTCAGCAACTCTGCATCTGCAGAAACAGACCTCCGTACAGATGGACATGGCTTGCAGTCATACTATGGATATTGCTTCAACGGCGGAGAGGGCACTGACAATGCAAAAGGAAACGCTATAAAGGGGAACATTAGCACAGCCCTTACAGAGGGAACTGGTGTCCTTGGCTGGTCTGTTCCTGTTGATCAGAGTACAGACGCAACACTGCTGACAAAGGCCGACCTCCTTTGGAGTGCAGAGCAGGAGAAAGTGACCTACGCTCATGCAGACAAGAATGAGGGTGGTAATCACAACACCATTACCATTCCTTATACCCATGCAATGAGTAAGGTGACAATCAATGTCATTGCCGGTGAGGGATATGCTGCGGGATGTCTCGGCAGCACAACGGTACAGATAAAAGACTTCAATACAACAGGTACCTTCACTGCTCCTTCACAGGATATAGAGCCAAAGGCATCAGGTGACGTAATGCTTTTCGGAGAAACGGAAACGAAGGTTACGATAGACGCAAAAGATTTGCCTACGCGTGCCTTTACCGCTATGACCGTTCCACATACCAACCTCTCTGTCAGCAACACCCTTGCCACCATCACTGATGTTGATGGCAATAACTACACCATCCCTGTTACGCAGAAGATTATCGATGCATGGAAAGGACAGCTCGAAGAGAGTGAAGAGGAGATTGACAACGAACTGGCACAGGCGAAGGGTTCCCGTGCTGAGATTCCACAGGGTAAGGGCTGGATAACAAAGCCTGGTGTTAACTATGTGCTCAACGTAACGATAGAGAAGACAAAGATAAAGTTCTCCGCATCGCTGAAGGACTGGGACTATGTCTATGCCGAGGCAGAGGGACTTATTGCCTTCGAGGGCGACGTGACGGAGAAGGGCGAGATAGCAACAGAACTTCAGTCAACAGGCTTTGATGTATATAAGAACACTGTGAACACCTCTTTCCCAACAAAGAGCGCAACGATGGCATATACTGCAGGTAAGTGGGGATATAAAGAAACTCCTATCTACTGGCTGAACAAGGATGACAATGAATACTTCCGTGCCATAGCGCCAATGGGTACAACACTCACTGCACTGCAGCAGGGAACGGACTACCTATGGGGCACATCCGCTGCTGAAGACAAATCAGGCACAATGGAAGAGACAGCCATTGCACCACGCACTGGTGGTGTGCCACTTGGCTTTGAGCATGCTATGAGCAAGATAACAGTACAGCTTGAGACTGCTGAGGGAGATGCAAGCCTCGCTACATGTCCTGCCGTAAACCTGACAGGCGCACAGATAAGCATCAGCAATCTCTCTACAGGGGGAAGCATCAACCTTGTTAACGGAGCGATAACTCCTTCGGCAACGAGCGAAAATGCCATAACACTCAAGACTACTGCGGAGTTGACCAACTACTGCGTCATACCACAGACAATCGCTGACGCTTCCATCATGACAATAAAGCTTGCTGACGGCACAACATACAGCCTACAGCTCAACAAGTGCGTATTGACAGGCACGGACACCGCAGTAAACGCATGGGCAAAGGGACAGTCATACACTTACACCATACACCTGGAGAAGGAGAAGATCACCTTCCGTGCTTTGGTAAAGGATTGGGACGAAGCAACAGGTAGCGGTAACGCAACACTGGAGTGGGACTAAGTTGAGCAAGCTCAAAATTAATAATGAATAATGAAAAATGAATAATTATTGATCGATGAATAATTATTTCAAGACATATCTGCGACTCATTATGCTGATGTTACCATTAGCAGCTATGACTTCATGTTCGGATGAAACCTCAGCCATAGGCAATGATGATACATCTGGCATCAAGGGCATTGGTGAGATGGTACAGTTTGCCTCTGGCACCACGCAGAACAGTATCACCTCGCGTGCTAGTGAGGCAAGAACCTACTATATGCCTGACGCTTACCGTTTCGTTGCACGTATGTACTACAAGGCGCAGACGGGTTCTGATAAGTTTGACATACTTGGTTCTGACCAGACAGCATGGATGAAGGTAAGTGGTAATGTGGGCAACTCACTATATTGGAATAAGGACTATACTGACGTTGATCATACGAAAAAAGGTAAGGGCGGCGTAGATGATTACGGCAATGACTACAGCGCACCTGCTTTCTATTGGCAGAACCGTAAGGAGCATGCCTTCCTTGCATGGACAGACCTCAACAAGGCAACGCAGATAGTAGGCGGCCCTGCACAGGGACAGCTGAAGTTCAATGAGGATGAGTTATATAAGGTATATACCAGCAATACGGTATCTAAGTGGGTTCCTAAATACTACAAGATTTACGGCGTAGATCAGGAATTCTCTTCTTTGGCTGCTATGTTTGAGTATGTACAGGAACAGGACGGTGCGACTTTCTCTGCATCGCAGAACGCACTTGCTACAGAAAAAAAATACGAATGGACAAGCGATGACGCCAAGAACTCATACCGCTATTCATACGGTTGGCAGTTTAAGAGTTCTACGCACTATTCTACGATAGAATACGATAATAACGAAGATCCTACCCTTGCAACCAAGTCTGAGAACGGTTGGATACAGTATCTGATGTATTTTGACAAGATAGCATACACAGCGGATATCCCAGCTGACGCCATAAAGGTGTATGACGAGAAGGGTGAAGTGTTGAGATTCCTCAAGGACAAGGAAACTGGTAAGTATATCTGTGCTGCAGAGGCAAAGAAGGATGCTGACGGCAACTATCTGGATGAACATGATGCCATCACTATCGACAAGGAGCAGTATGTTTACACTTACTACGTAACCGACGAGGACGGAAACCTTCGCTATGATGAGTCAAAGCCTCGCTATACCTTCTATTATAAGGAGTATGCAGAGAAGGAGACTGTTAAGGAGACATTGGAATATCCTGCCCTTGCCTTTGACCTTACTCGTGGCGGTAAGACCAGCATGTCACAGCAGCCAGACATCGCACAGGCTCTTACTATCCAGGCTCCTACGGGTGCGTCACAGGAGAGTAACCGTGTGAACCTTTACTTCAAGCATCAGTTCTCTCAGCTTCAGGTGAACGTGAAGAATGCTGCCGACAACTCCGTCACGATTAACAGAGGTGACATTGTGAAAGTAGAACTGCTCGGTGTAACGGAGAAGGGCTACGTGTTCACTGAACTGGACGAGGACGGCAAGGTTAAGGCTACGACATACGAAGATATCGACTTCTCGAAGTTTACTGAGCTGCAACTGAAGGAGAATCAGTTTGGTACATCATTGCAGATGTTCGAACTGCCAGAGGCTGAGACGGCATCAGGCTATCTGAAGTCCTTCAACGGCATCGCCTTCGGTCAGCTTCAGGCTATCCGTATCACATGGAAGGAGTCAGGAAGTGATGGCTATGTGCATGCAGCAACATACCGTGTGCCGGATAAGGATCCGTACAAGCCAGATTTGAACTTGCGTGATCTGATGAGTGGTTATCGCTACGTGTGGAACATAGAGATACGACGCGGTACACTCGCCATCATACGAACAGAGATTGTTGACTGGGAACTGCCAGAGGGAGCTCAATACAACGGCAGCGCCGATGGAACGATACAGAATTAATCGACCCACCCCGTCCCTCCCTATGATGGAGGGAGAATGGCTTCGCGCCAAGAGTGCTAGAAATTAAATGTAATGAAAATGGAAATACGAAATATCCACATAGTAGAAGTGCTATATAGACATATCAACAGAGCCTATAGGGTGATTGCTTCTCCCTCCCTCACAGGGAGGGTTGGGGTGGGTCCCTTGTTTGGTCTCTTGTTATGTCTTGCCCTCTTATCTTCTTGTAGCGACACTTTTTCTTCTTTCTTTGGTGGAGAGATAGAACAGGGCGACGAGGTCGTGTTCAATACTCTCGTGCCTGATGTCAAGACGTCTTCACGTTCTGCCATGTCCGAATGGCAAGAGAAGGTGAAGGCATATAAGGCTGTCAACCGTGAATACACCTTCAATGTGGAGATGTGGAAGCAGGGCAATGGTGTTGCAACAGGCACCAGCATCTATAAGCCTATAAGCACTGACGAGAATGGTGAGATAAAATACAATGCCGATGGAACGCTGCAGGCAGCTGAGGGCGAGACGCCACTCTACTGGCAGGACAATGTCAGCAAGTGGGGCTTCAAGGCGACGACCGTAAGCTCTCACGATGTAGAGGCAGACCAGAGCGATCAGGAGAAATGGCTCTTTCAGGATAAACTCGTTGGCTATAGCTATCTGCCTATATGGTCAGGCAGTGATGATGGCGGTCATGAGACGGACAATGTAAACCAGATAAACTACCGCACCAGCAAAGAGTGGTATGTGGGAAATAAGGCTGTTGCAGAAGCTGCGTCGCTGATGAAAGAAGCTGACTACTACAAGCAGATACCTCTCTATCTTCAGCACCAGCGTTCGTGGGTTACCATCATACTGAAAGCTGGTGAGGGTGTTACTCGTGAGGCATTGGCATTCGCTACTTCAGAGGCTAACATCCACACAACGATATACAGTTATAAAGAAGGTGCGTCAACACCATTCGAGATAACAAAGGCATGGTCAAGCGAGGCTCTTATCAACTATGACAGCGACAAGAACGGTGATGCAGCTACGGGTGTCAGCACTACACGCTACGATGCTATCGTGGAGCCACATAACTTCATTGCCACTAAGGAGAGTCAGGAACAGGACATCATTGCACGTATCAATGTGTCAAACCAGAATTTCACCTTTGCTGCTGCTAACGATAAGAACTATAACAGTTTCGTTGCCGATGGTGGCGCTACAGAGGAAGTCAAGAAAGCTATGCAGGCTTATAATCTTGAGCCAGGTAAGCATCTCACTATCACAGCTACACTCTCGCGTGCCAGCCGTATGGTTATGATTACGGCATGGATAGAGGACTGGACAGAGACCGTCACTTCTACCATCTGTGATGACTACGGACAGAATGGTGATCCTATCCTTATTCAGAACGAGGAACAGCTGATAGACTTCCTGACTAATACGGATAAGAACAAACCAGGTAACGTAGGACTTATCGTGCCTAATCAGCTAACTTTGTCAAGCGATTGGGATTGCACAGGAGGAGGTGACGCTGAAAAAGCATATAATCTGAAAGCTACCCTGAACCTTGCAGGTGCGAAACTCAATGTCAGCAAGCAGTTCCTCAATCAGATAGAAGGAACGGGTAGCCTTGTCAATGGCGAGGTGTCTGTTTCTGATGGATTCAACGGTGCTGCTGCTGTTGCCAGCAATAACCATGGCACTGTGGAGCGCATTCGCATAACCACAAGTGGTGAGAACACAACAGCAAGAGCGTCAAAGGCTGGTGTCGTCGTTACAAACCATGGCACGATATATCAGTGTACTTCTGCATTGCCAGTGTATGGCACAGAGGGTTTTGTCGGTGGCATTGCTGCTACTAATCTCTATGAAGCAGGAACTATTCCTGTAATCGACGCTTGTACGGTAACCGCTCGTGTCGATGGTTCGGCAGATGTTACGGCTGGCGGTGGCATCGTGGGACAGGCTGAAGGACGTGTATCTAACAATACATTCGAATATGGCATGACGCTCTCACAGAATGGTAGCAAGTTCCAGAATATCATTGCTGCGATAGGTACCAGTCACGATGGTCTTACCTTGCACTCCAACAACTCATGGCCTATAGATGGCAACTATACTATTACTGGTTCTTCTGTAGAAATAGTCAATAGCTATCTCGGTCAGAAATACAATGCCGTAATCGACAGTCAGAGCGAACTGAAGACTCTCCTCACATCTGCATACAACCAGGCTGGCAAAACATACCGCATCTCTGGCAGTTTCCCTGTGAATAAGGATGATGGCGGAACGAACTGGATATGGGGTAACGATGAACTTAATCTGAATTATTTCAAACATGATGCTAGCAGTGAAGGTTACTCTCATGGCAATGTGAAGTTCAAACTTGATGGCAATGACAAGACTATCACGTTGACAGGTTCTACAAATGCTACAATGCTCTTCGGTACTATTATTGGTGAGGTCTATGACCTGAACCTCGTGCTTGACAAACCTATGCATGCAGCACGTATTATGGACAAAAACCATACTGATGTTGATACCAATACGGACGCTATCGCTGCTCTTGCATACGATGTCTATGGTACGGGTAAACTGTCAAACATCACTCTTAAGGGCAGTGACGATGTGTTTATCCAGTCTTCAACACCTGCTGGCATAGCAGTGTGGGCATCTGAGGGTGGTACTCTCGTCAACTGTGCATCCAACGTAAAGATCAGAATGGAGATAACCTCAACAGGTTCAGAGGCTCGCCGCTATGCCGGTGGCATCGTGGCAAGTGCACAGAAAGCTACCATCTCGCAGTGTAAATACTACAACAACGCTTCTAACGCTATCACGTGGTCAGACAATAATGCGAAGAGTTCAAGCTTGTACCACTACGGCGGTATCGTAGGTGGTACATCAGAGCTTGCGGATACCGAGATCAAACCACTCCTTGTGCTTAACGACTGTAGCAGTTGGTGGACATTGCCTACTTTCGGCGAACTGGAAACCATACGTCCTACTATGGGTAGTCTTATAGGTACAACACGTTACCATGAAGGCGAACTCGTGCATTCTGCTATGGCAGAAGGCAATGCCGGAAACTGGTGGCAAGGCACTGTCGGTGCGGGCAGAGTGGTTGACGGCGGCACAGAACTACAGGCTATAGGCCGTAAGAACTCAATGGCTCCTACAAAGCCAGCGGGATGGTAATTTTAGTTCATAGTTCATGGTTCATAGTTCTTGCGCTGCAATTACTAAAGATTAATTCTAATATAAGATATGCAAGTATTAGGCAAAATAAATATTAAGAAGTTGATAACATATCTCTCTTCTCCCTCCCTCACATGGAGGGCCGGGGTGGGTCTGTTGTTTTGACTTGTGCTCCTTACATCTTGTTCCGAGAATGATATCTTTGGAACGGAGGGTACTGCCAGCAGAGGCGATGTCATCAATGTTGGTGGCATTGACACGGACGACATGCAGGTAACGCAAGAGATGTCACGTGCAGTGAAGCAGGATGCCGACAAGGTGGAT
>JAGHTW010000039.1 GCA_018065145.1 Candidatus Prevotella equi | reverse complement strand
CTATGTCAATACGAAAGAATACAAACCCACGTAGCCTTGACCTCAGTCCTGAGCTTCAGGATATACTGGTAAGGAACGGAATGCAAGCCCATATCACTGGTAGCAGCAACGGCTTCCAGTTGGTCGTACAAGGTCATGATTCCCCAGTTCTTGCCTATAATATTACCGAGAAGCAGCTGAAGGCACTCACCGATTGGGGCACCAACTTTGCCAACAAGCAAGCGTACGACACCTTCGTCGATCTACTCAAAAACGATTTTGACCTCCCGAAGAACTTCGTCCATGCACGCAATGCCAATGGCAGAGTCACCATGGGACTCCACGGCTACAGGATCGGAGAAGGCGAGTACGGCAGGTTTGCCCGTCCTTTCATGGGATGGCATACCGACAGACGGCACACCCCTTTCCTCGGCTGGACACCGCGACAGCAGGAAGGCTATCATCTGAGACGCATCGGTGGCGAGCTGTTCTATGCAGGTGCTCCGATGGTTCCGGGTCGTCCTGACGGAAGGATGAAGCCTGGTGAGCTCATGAACGGAGGTTACGGCTTCTATTACAAGGGAGCTCAGGCGCAGACGGCACTGCCTCAGAGGGATGTCCTTGCAAACTTGCAGACAGTCATCGAGCCTGTGGCGGCTGTAGAGCGTACAACGCACCCTGCTGTTCCCTATAAGGAAGCCATCACCTCCGATGTCTATTTCACCAACGAGAAATGGCAGGAAGTCCTTGCCACTCACGGATTGGTGGTAGATGCCGACACCAAGACGCTCACGGTGCAAAGTGCCAGTTCCCCTGTTGACTTGCAGTATGACCTCACCGATGACGAATTGAAGAAACTCACCTCCAACTCGTTGAAGGAAGTTCCGCTTGCAGACCGTCTGAAGGTCATCAACGATGTCATCGGCAAGGATTTCGCCGCTGTAGTCACCAAGGACATGCTCAACTCCAACCAGTCAATCAACATCGAACTCAACGCCCAAGCCAAGGCAGAGATTGACCAGCAGCTTGGTGTGAGTGCAAGACAGGCAGGCTTGGAAGTCCGAGGTAATGACATTGTTCCTATGGAGCAGGTCATACCCGAAGACATGAGCCAGCGAATGCTTGATGAGAACGCCGTCGATGGCAGAGACATCAAGGATGGCAAAGGATGGTTCCGAGAAGGAGCCCATGGTCGAGCCGTCGATGTCCAGGAGATCAGAGTCGAGCGTATCGAGCCTCCAAAGCCAGAGGTGCAGGAGCAGACTGATGAGCAAGCAAAAGGCAAGAACAAAGGTATCGAGAGTGAAGTCAAGTACCGCATGACAGCCGTCATTAACGGACAAGCTATCAGCCATGACATCACCGAGAAGCAGTACAACAAGTTCCTGTCGTTGGATGATGAGCACCGCATGAAACTCTTCGCCAAGGTCTTCCCCGAGGTGGACATCAAGAATGTTCCGAGGGAGAAAGACCCCAACGGACTCACCTTCGGTCAGAAGCTCTTCGCCGGACTCAGCGCAGTCCTTGGCGTAGCCCACGAGGTAGGACATATCTATAATGATGTACATGGATCTCGTCCAGACATCTATATAACGAATGTCGAGCACCACATGCCCCATGAGCGAGTCTTCTTCAAGCCAGGCGTTGACAGCCCGATGGATGTTGCCGCCCGAGCATACGAAGCACAGGTCAATGCTGAGATACGGCACATGGAGATGCACCATGGCATGTAACAACACAACGGAAGCCCCCTTTAGCAAGTACAACCACTAAACACCGCAACAGAAAGAATGAAGAAACTCCTATTTCTCATGATGCTCTCACTACCTGTGATGGGCATTAAGGCTAAGGAAGCCACTATGCTGACAGATAGCCTGAACTATGGAAATACCACAAGTAACCTCACTCTCTCCAAGCCTTTGGAACCTACATATCTTGATAATGTAAGAGAAGGAGGTGACTGGTCAAGCAACTGGTTTGTCGAGGCTAAAGGTGGTGCTTCCACTTTTTTAGGCTCCCCTATTGGTAAGGGAAATATTTTTGACCATACCATGCCTGTGTTGCAGGTAGGTGTGGGCAAATGGCTTACTCCCAATACAGGTTTAAGACTGGAATTTCAAGGCTTTGCACTCAAGAATGCCAATCTTGAAACGATGCACTACCAATCCTTCCATGCCGATTTCCTTTGGAATATCACAGGCAGGATGGATAAAACGAGCTTGGATGTCATCCCATACGTCGGCGTTGGACTGATCAGGAACTCCGACTGGGAAAGACACTGCAAGTGCAAGGGCTCTGTAAGGAACAGCCACCCTTTTGCTTTTAGCTATGGCGTACAGTTGCGCTATCCGATTGGTAAGCGACTGCATGTATTAGCAGAAGTAAGCGGAATAAGCACCCTGAAGAACTTCGACTGTGTCAACACCTCTGAGGACTTTGGTGACCACATGCTAAATGTCACGGCAGGACTCTCGTTTACCCTTGGTAAGTCTGGATGGAAGAAAATTGTAGATGCACAGCCTTACATCAAACAGAATGCGTATCTCATGGAAGAGTTAGCATCGCTGCGAATGAAGATTGCTAATGAAACCAAGAGCAGAATGGAAACTTCCCAAACAGACCAACGAGAGGTTCTGAATGAAGCAACCACGGACACCATCTGTCTTGATGTTCCTGTGTATTTCTATTTCAAAAGGAACACGGCAGACCTTGTCAACGACACCCAACTAAGTAATCTGGAAGAGATTGCTCGACTTGTAAAAGATACCAACTTCTCAATCTGTATCACAGGTGCAGCTGACGGTGATACAGGCACTAGTGAGATCAACCAGAGACTTAGCGAGGCACGAGCAAAGTACATAGCCGAAGCCTTTATTCGACTTGGCATTTCCAAGGAGAGGATTACAACCAATCATCTTGGGGGGATTTACAAATTCCTGCCAATGGAAGCCAACCGTAACACGTGTGTAACTGTTATAAGATGATGAACCAGCTATTGAAAACCAAATGCACCGCAACTATTCCTTGTATGCTTATGTTACTGCTATTTGCCATTACCTCATGTGACAAAGAGTGGCCTGATGACATTTGCGATTGTAACAACGGAAGCACTATTGGTGGATGGGGCGAAGCAAATGACACAACAATAGTTAACAAGAACGATTCCATAGGTGGATTTTCTGTTACCTTGGAAGAGTGGGGCAACATCTGTCAACAGGACATACCTTTATAGTAACACAAGTAGTAACCCTTTTACAACAACAACTTATGAAGAAACTTTTTTTGATGACCGCTCTCGCTACTGTTTTCCTTGCTTCTTGTTCTCAGGACGAGGATGTAGTACAGCCTACCGTAGATAATAACACCATTGCTTTTGTTGCAAAGCAGCCGGATGGTAAGATCTTGACTCGTTCTGGTCAGACCATCAATTCTGTCAGCAAGTTCACTGTAAGCGCAGTAAACGCGGACAAGACTTCATATTTCAACTCTGTTGAGTTCAAATATGACAATTTCTCTAGTCAGTTTAAGTCCGAAACTCCTTACTACTGGCCTCTGAATGGTGCTTTGAGTTTCTACGCCATCAGCAATCCTGGTACGGTATCACTAGATGTAAACAACGTTCCTAAGTATACCTATTCAAACTGGGGTGGTGAGACTGATCTCGTGGCTGCCACTGTACTTGCAGGTACAAAGCAGACTCCTTATCCTCTCTCTTTCCAGCACGTACTCTCACAGATTGTCATCAGTGCAGAGGCTGCCAACAAGACGGAGATGCTCACTTACAAGCTACTAGAAGTGGAACTTGCCGCACCTTGCAATGGCACATATAGTTTTGCTAATGCTACAGGTGGCGCAGGCACATGGGATATTAGCAACAGTACTGAGAAAACCTACTCTTATGCATCATCTCTTCCTAAATCATTTGACCAAAGCGGATCAGCTTCCTCGGGCAAGGTTTATTGGAATATACTGCCTTTGAAGACAGGTTCTCTCAAGTTCAAAGTTGGTTATCAGGTTTTCCAGAACGACAAGATGGTTGCTGACTATACAGGGTCTAAAGCCAAGACCTGTGAGGTTGTAAATCCAAATCTTGTTTCCGGAAACATCTACAATTACAACTTCAAGTTGACTCGCGGCTCTAACGACGAGATTACCTTCAGTACATCAATAGCTGGTTGGGATGATGGTCACGGTGACACTCTTATCCCTATCGCTAACAGTATTGCCTCTTACAACTTTTCTCTCCCTATTCATGTGAATAATCTTTCGGGCAAATCCATCACCTTATCCAAAGCTGCCACAGAGGATGAAATCCTTCAGTTCCTTAGATTCGGTACAGAGGATGGATATGGTGCTCAGATTGTTCGTAAGAATGGTCATCTTGAAATAGCAGAAGGTATTGATTCCTTTAACACATTCTCTTCAACTGACGGCATTCACTGGACATTCGGTAATTGGTCAAGCGGTGGTCCTGTTATCACATCTGTACGTTGGGAATAGCGTAGGAATTTGCCATGAAAGAAAAAGTATCAATATGGTTCGAGGTGTCCGTTTCCTACAAGAAGATGCAGGAAGACGGCACTGAGAAGAAAGTCACAGAAATTGTCGTTGTCGATGCTGTCAGCTTTGCCGAAGCCGAGAAGCGAGCCCTGAAAGAGATGGGTTCCATCGTTCGAGGCGGTGTCGATGTCAAGAACATCAATCCTGCCCCTTATAAAAGCGTCTTCTTCGATGAGAAGGACGGCGATAAGTGGTTCAAGGCAAAGCTCTCATTCCTGAGCATTGACGAAGCCAGTGGCAAGGAGAAGCGTTCTAACAGCACCTACCTTGTCCAGGCAGATACCTTTGCCGATGCTCTCCACAATGTCGAGAGTGTCATGGAAGGAGGCAACGACTATGTGACCGCCAACATCTGTGAGACAAAGATTCTCGATGTCTATCAGCGATGAAGGCAAGTAAA
>JAGHTW010000174.1 GCA_018065145.1 Candidatus Prevotella equi | reverse complement strand
TTCATCTCTTTTGTGGTGAAACCAGCAAAGAGGCATTCCTTCTGGAATGTCTCAAGGACTTCTGGTGGTATGCAGACGGTGAAGAAACCTCCGTCGGCAAGTAGTTCGTATGCTCCTTGAGCAAGGATGTCGAAGGGTAGGGATGAAGAGTGACGGGCACGGCTTCTGCCAAGGTCAGGGCACTCCATGCTCTTGTCAAAGTAGGGTGGATTGCAGATGATACAAGAGTAACCTGCTGGTGACGCAGCGGTAAGAAAATCCTGAAAGGAGGTGTGGTGCAATGATATGCGGTCACTGAATGGTGATGCTGCAAAGTTTGCCTGTGCATCAATGATGGCATTGTCGTCAATCTCTACAGCTGTGATGTGTGCGGTGGGAAAACGTTGCGCCATCATTAGTGCGAGGACGCCGGTGCCGGTGCCTATATCAAGTATATTTGGTGACGAAACTTGAGATGTTGTGACAGGACATGGCGTCATGGCACCAAGAAGGTCACAGTCTGTGCCTACCTTCATGGCAGCATGGTCTTGCTGTATGTCGAATTGCTTGTAGTGGAAGACATTCATAAGCGTGTTAGTCGTTAGGATGCAATCCGCTTGCTATGGAGTTATAACTTTCAGTTTTTAGACGCTCAATGTTCTCAGGACCTTTTGATGTCGGGTATATAGCGGGGTGGATTGTAAGTGATAATTTGTGATAATCGATGAGAATCCTGCCTCGTGGCTTTACTGTATATGAACCATTGATGGTCATAGGAATTATAGGCAGTTGCAGTTCGTCTGCAAGGGTAAAGGCTCCGCGACGGAAGGGGGCTATGTTACCATCTTTAGTACGTGAGCCTTCTGGGAATACCATGATAGAAGCACCGCCTTCCAGTGCTTTTTCTGCTCTGCGGTATGTGGCGCGTACTTTTCCTGCATTACCTTTGTCCACGAAAATAAATCCTGCATATTTACAGCCTATTCCAAGGAATGGAACTTTCTCTAGTGCACGTTTCATCATCCAACGTATCTCGGCACCGAGGTACCCACATACAAGAAGTATATCATACTGTCCCTGATGGTTTGCCGTAAAGACATAAGAGATGCCAGGTTTGATATTCTCGCGTCCATGAACTTCAACGGGAAGTAGAGATGTGCGAATGATTACCTTGCCCCATATACGTGGTGCAAAGCTGCCCCACCAATCTGGACGTGTCATTATGCCGAGAGAAAAGGGGAGTAGTTTCTTTAGCCATCCTGTGATGGGACACATGATGGTCATTGTGCTTCCTGCCCATATTGTGATGAGGACTACAATGGGTATAAGAATGAATATTTGGTATGTCTTGTATAATAGTCTTAACATGATTTCTATTAATCCTCTTCTCCTCTGAAGGTGATAGCCTCGCCCTTAACGGAGTTGTCAAAGTGTCCTATATTATATATAAGGTGTCCGTTGATTATAGTCTGCTGTACTTGCCAGTGCATTTGCTTACCTTCTAACGGACTCCATTTGCATTTGCTCTGGATACATTCGGTGTTTACTGTCCACGGTGTGTCATTGCGACGTACGATAACGATGTCTGCCTTGTAACCCTTGCGGAGGAATCCTCTTTTGTGTATATCAAACAATTTTGCGGGGTTATGGCACATGAGCCATGTTAATTGTTCCAATGTCAGCACTCCCTCATCGACAAGTGACAACATTGCTGTGAGTGAGAATTGTATCATTGGCATGCCTGACATAGCCTTTGCACAACCGCCCTGTTTCTCTTCTATGGCATGAGGAGCATGGTCTGTTCCTATGGTGCAGATACCTTGCAGTCTATCGTTGGTATGACTGATGGCCTCACGTAACGCCATGGTGTTCTCTATGCCTTTGATGGAAGGGTTGCACTTGATGCGAGTGCCAAGAGTCTTGTAGTCGTTGCTGGAGAAAAGCAGATGTGCTACGGTGGCTTCTCCTGTTATATTATCTCCGAGCAGAGGTAATTCGCTCTTTGTGCTGATATGTGCGATGTGCAGTTTTGTACCATGTTTTCTTGCTAACTGCTGTGCCAATGACGACGACTTGTAACATGCCTCTTCGCTACGAATAGCAGGATGGTATGTTACATCGGGATCATCAGAATGGAGTTCGTTCTTGTATCTCTCCATTGCTGCATTGATGGTCTCTGTGTCTTCACAATGCGACATGATGGGAAGGTTCATCTCCTTTGCAAGAGAGAATATTGCATCCAATGCCTGTTCCTTGTCAACGAGCATATTTCCAGTGCTGGAACCCATGAACAACTTTATGCCTGGTATCTTTGTGGTGTCTAGCTTACGCAGCTCTTCTATGTTGTCGTTTGTTGCACCTGGGAAGAAAGCGTAGTTGACGTGCATCTTCTCACGTGCGATTGCTTCTTTTGCTTCCAAGTCAGCAATAGTTGTCGTTTGAGGCTTTGTGTTTGGCATTTCGAATACTGATGTCACACCACCATACGCAGCAGCTCGGCTCTCTGTGTCCATGTCTGCCTTGTGTGTCAAACCTGGTTCACGGAAATGCACGTGGGTGTCAATGACGCCAGGCATGACAATACAGTCTTGTGCATCTATTATAGTATCGAAGGAATCGGTGCCGTTGGCACTAATTCCTTCTGGTGTGATGCGTTCAATGCAATCGTTTGATATTACGATGTCGGCACGTTGGCGTTTTCCTTCGTTTACAACGATGCCGTTTTTTATCAAGGTTTTCATAATTCTTTGCTATTCTGCTGGTTGTGCCAGTTCGTTAGGTGTTGGACCTTCTGTTGGAAGTATTGGTTGCTGTGGTAATTGTGGTTCTGCATCTACCACACCCGTCATGATATCCTGATTACGTTTTGCCATTTCCATATACTCGGCAACGTAAGCATTCTTCTTGAATGCGTCTGTTGCCTTGCTCATCAGAGCTTCTATCCATGGTGTCAGCATTGGATATTCGTAACTTCCTGTTGCCATCTGGAAAACGTATGGACCGAGACAGTTGTCAAAATTGTCTGCTATGAATGCAGATATGAGTTTGTCTTCCTGCATGATCAGTTCTTGTTCCTTTATAGCCAGACGCTGGTTGACAATGTCCATATCCTCGCCGTTCATGATTGCCTGACTTTGCTGGTGTGACAAGTCCTGCATCTGACTTATCAGCTGGCGATAGCGGTTATTGAAAATGGTGAGTGTGTCGTTAAGTGGTGTTCCTTTGCACTCTTGCGTCTGTGCGTTGACAATGATTTCAATCTTTCCGTCTTCCAGAACGACAGGCAATACAGTGGCATCATTCATGCTCAGCATAACCACACTGACAGAGTCCAGTGGTCCAGAGAACTTGAACTTTCCATGTACTACATCGCAAGAGTCTATGTTCTGTAATTTTCCGTCGGTGAATGACATAAGGAACATCATGCGGCCGTCAACATCGTGAAGGTCTGTGGAACCTGTAATGTCATATTTTGTGCATGATGCCGTCATTAGAACGGCCATGATAACCAAAAAGATATTCTTCATTTCTTTGTAGTTGATAGTTGCTATAAGAAAAAATAACGTTTGCGACTACAAAGTTATGCAGAAATATTGAGGTATGGAAATTTATTTAATGTATTTAGGTAAATCGCCCACTCTTTAAGTATTTTTTAGTTTATGGTGTGTTTTTACCCCTTAATTGTGAAGAAAAACTAAAAAAGAGGAATCCTTTATTCGGATTCCTCTTTTTTGTTATCTTCTTCTTTCTTTAATTCGTACGAAATACGATGTGTGGTGTACATCTCTAACATCGCTCCTATGAGCATCAGTACAACCCAATTGTTATACACTATGTGTACCCAGTTGTTGTATCCCTCCATTGTCGTGGCAACAAAAGGGAAGACAATGCGGTAGTTCGTCTCTATCATCAGCATTGCGGCAAGGATGAAACAGATATCTCCGAAGACCATCGTTCTGCGTAATCGCTTTATGGTGATACTGTTGCCGCTATATGTCTGCTGCATCTGCATTGAGGCGAAGAGTACAGCCCCTACAGCAAAGACGATGGTTGTTATCTTTACTGCTATAGCGAACACGACGCATCCTATTCCTATTACCATCATAAGGGCTCCGAGCGCCATTATGAGGGACTGTGTACTACTTAGTGTTTTCATTTGCTATCTCATCGGTACTTAGTACAAAAACGTCTTCGTTAGGGCGTTTCATGAAGTAACGCTCTCTCGCTACTCGCTCTACGCCACGCTTGTTTGCATTGAGGGCGCTGAGGCGTATGGAGTCTCTGCGAAACTGTTCTTCGTACTCCTTTAACTCCGCCTGCACTTCGTTGTAATGCATTCGTAGCATGATGTATTTGCGTGTGCTGTTCTCGTCTATTACGCCCACCAGCAACAGTCCTATCACGATGGTGATAAGATACTTGTGACGAGCGAAATATGACCAGACGTTATTTACTTTTCCCATTTTGTTCGTTGTTGTGATGCAACGGTATTACATAAGATATTGTGAAGAAATGCTTTCGTTGCAGAGGCAGCGGCGTATTGTTTCTGCAAACATGTCTGCTACGCTGAGCTGCTTGACCTTAGCGCAACGGTTAGCGTATGGTATAGAGTCGGTGAAGACAATTTCCTCCAGTGCACTCTCCTGTACGCGTTCGCTTGCTGGTCCTGACATTACGCAGTGGCTTGCAACAGCGCGAACTGACTTTGCGCCAGCAGCCTTCATGATGTCAGCAGCCTTTGTTATTGTTCCTGCAGTATCTACCATGTCGTCAACGATGACAACATCCTTGCCCTTGACGTCACCGATAATCTGCATCTCTGCAATGACGTTGGCACGTGCACGTGTCTTGTTACATAATACCAATGGACAGTCCAGATACTTAGCGAAGCTCTTTGCACGCTTTGCGCCGCCTACGTCAGGTGATGCTATGACGAGGTCTGGCAGGTTGAGGCTTGCAAGATAAGGGAGCAATACGCCAGAACCGTAGAGATGATCTACTGGCACATCGAAGAATCCCTGTATCTGGTCTGCGTGAAGATCCATTGTTATAAGACGGTCAATGCCAGCGACGCTGAGAAGGTCTGCTACCAACTTGGCACCGATGCTGACACGTGGCTTGTCCTTACGATCCTGTCGTGCCCATCCGAAGTAAGGGATGACAGCATTGATGGTGCGTGCAGATGCTCGCTTTGCAGCGTCAATCATCAGCAGCAATTCCATAAGGTTGTCTGAATTAGGGAATGTGCTCTGTACGAGGAAGAGGTCTCTGCCGCGAATGCTCTCTTCAAAACTTACGGCAAACTCGCCGTCACTGAACTTGGTGTACTGCAACTGGCCGAGAGGACAGTCAAGACTCTGGCAGATTTTTTCTGCCAGATAGCGCGTTGCCGTGCCTGAGAACACCATGAATGAATCTTTGTCTATAGTCATTGTTCTATATTATAGTAATTAATCACAATCTATCCAACAGCTTTCTTGAGCGCTTTGAAATGGTTTATCAGTTCGTGGAAATTTATCTCATGCTGAATGCTGAAACGATTCCAAAGGTCTCCACATATAACAACTCCTCCAAAGCCTAAGTCCTTTGCCATCTGAATGCTTTCTATGCTCATGCCTCCGAGTGCATAGACCTTTTTGTCTATAAGTCCTCTGCGACGGGCTTCTTCCATTTCCGCCATCGTCAGCGAGGCTTTGACGCCATCGTGCAGTGAGTCGAAAAGCGAGTGGAGCATTACGTAATCGCAGTTCTTCTTCATTTCTTTAAGATCTGAAATGTTTGAAGTGCTGCGTGTCACATGTCTTCTGAATCCATCAGGCACAGGTGCCTCTGGTGAATCAATATGAATACCTCGCAGGTCGTATTCCTGTTTTAGGTAATAATGCTGATGAACCACCATTCTGTCGTATTCTCCCTTTGGAAGTAAGGAAAGCAACCTTTCTGCATACAACGGTTCCGACTCCGGCTTGTTGATATGGAGTATATCCATACCTTCGTCGAAGAGCGCCGTTAATATCTTGTCTTCCTCCACAAAATATGTGGGTTGAGTCATTATTACGAGTTTCATAACGCCTTTATGATGGAAAATTCACTGCAAAAGTAAGAAAAATTCCTTAAACGTGCAATTTTCTCGAATATAAAAGTTAACTTTGTAGCGAAAAAAAGGTAAAAGAACAATTTTATGGGTGATTTTTCACAAGATTTTCATAATATACAGCGTCCTACATATCTTTTGGAGGAGGCATTGCTCCGTCGTAACCTTTCTTTAATAAAGGATGTGTCAGAAGAATCAGGGGTAGAGATTATCCTTGCCTTTAAGGCTTATGCTTTGTGGAAAACATTTCCTATATTTCGCGAATATATCAATGCCACAACTGCCAGCTCCCTTAGTGAGGCTCTGCTGGCGTATGAGAAGTTTGGTGCTCCTGCTCATACTTATTCTCCGGCATATACTGATTACGAGATAAACGAGATAGCCCGTTGCTCATCGCATCTCACGTTCAATTCCCTTGCTCAGTATGAACGCTTCCATACTGTGGCAAAGAAGGAAAATCCTGACATATCGTTTGGAATACGTGTCAATCCTGAATATTCAGAAGTTGAGACATTGTTGTATAATCCTTGTGCTCCAGGCACACGTTTTGGTGTTCGTAATACGCTCCTTCCAGAGCAGTTGCCCGAGGGAATAGAGGGATTTCACTGTCATTGTCATTGTGAAAGCGGTTCTGAAGTGTTTGAACGTTCGCTGAAACATATAGAGGAAAAGTTCAGCAAGTGGTTCCCGCAACTGAAATGGATAAACTTCGGTGGCGGTCATCTTATGACGCGAAAAGATTACGACATACCTCGTCTGATAAAGCTGTTGAAGGACTTCCGTAGTCGTTATCCATGGTTGAAGGTGATACTTGAACCTGGTAGCGCCTTCGGATGGCAGACGGGACCATTGGTGGCGCAAGTTGTTGATATAGTAGAGGATAGTGGAATAAGAACGGCAATACTCAATGTGTCATTTACTTGTCACATGCCTGACTGTCTTGAGATGCCTTATTGGCCAACTATACGTGGAGCGAAGACTAATGAAGGCGTGTATGCAGAAGGACAAAATGTTTACAGATTAGGTGGAAACAGTTGTCTTTCTGGTGACTGGATGGAGTCGTGGACCTTTGATCACGAACTGCAGATAGGTGAGAATATAATTCTTGAGGATATGTTGCACTATACCACTGTGAAAACAAATATGTTCAATGGTATCAGTCACCCGGATATTGCGTTGTTGCATTGCGATGGTACTGTGGAGACGTTGCGTCAGTTTACGCCTCAGGACTATTTCCAAAGAATGGATTAACAAATAATTAGTATTTGAAAAGATATCTAACCTAAACAATAATAATGATGAATAAACTTTTTTTGATTTGTCTATTGGCTGTGGCTGGTAGTCTTAATGGCTTTGCTGCATCATGGATAGACGTTACAGATTATTACGTCAAAAATCCCCGCTATGATGAAAATCGTTATACCGATTGGCAGGGTACTCAGTTGAGTGGTTATAATCCTATGGAGAATGCAGAGCATTATCAGAAGACTTATAACACTTATCAAAAACTCACTGGGTTGCCTCAAGGCAGGTATCGTGTGAGCCTTAATGCGTTCTACCGTATGGGTAGCGCACAGGATGATTACACCAAGTATTCCAGTGGCAACTATAGCAGCAGTCAGCATGCGTTATTGTATGCTACAAGCTCAGTGGGTAGTTATACTCAGAAGATTGTTCCTGTATCATCTGGTGCTAGAACAAATAGTCTGGGCGGCAATACTTCTTGGGTGAGTGGTGATAATGGATGGTTCTTGGTTCCTGACAATATGGTGGCTGCATACTGGTGGTTTGAAAATGGATATTATAAGAACTCTGTAGAGTGTCAGGTGGGTAGCAATGGTGAATTGACCATTGGAATACGCAAGAGCAATACGTTGGAATATGACTGGACATGTATTGATAACTGGAAACTGGAGTATTACGGCGATCCTATCAACATAACATCGGTAGAGATAACGGGAGCTCCTTCTGAGATGGTGGCAGGCGATCAGGTACAGCTGAGCACAAACATACAGCCAGCAAACGCTACTGATAGAACAATCAAATGGAGCAGTTCTAACCCTTCTGTGGCTACTGTAAACCAAGATGGTTATGTAACGGCAGTATCAGGCGGTACTGTGACTATAACTGCAGCGTCAGCAGCGTCGGCTGCCATCAAAGCTACTGCCACTATATTTGTTAATGCTTGCGTAGCGCCAAGTGCTTCGAATGTTATTATCAATGAGTTGATGGCGTCAAACGTGGATGTTTATCGTGATCCGTCAACAAACTTCGGTTCGTGGGTGGAACTATACAATCCGTCAAATGAATATGTGAAGCTTGGTGGTATGTATGTTACCGATGACCCAGATAACATGAAAAAACATCAGTTGGTGAATAATTATGGTACGATAAGTCCGCATGGCTTTGGAATATTGAATTTTGACCACTTTGAGGTGTTTGCAATGGCGTCATACAAGCAGATAGACGATAAACTCAGTCCTGATGGCGGTTCCATCTATTTGACTAATGGTACGGAAATTATAACACAGATGACATACCCTGCAGGCATTAGCCGAGTATCGTATGCACGCACAATAGACGGCGGCGAGGAATGGTCATATACAGGTAATCCAACTCCAGGAACAAGCAATCAACAGGGTGGGGGATTTGCTGTTGACCGACTTGCTGCACCAGAGATAGATACAAATGCAGGTTTGTTTACAGGAACAAAGACGTTTAACGTAACGATTCCTGAAGGTGCAACGCTGCGTTACACTACCGATGGTAGTGCCCCAACGCTGACAAACGGACAGGTATCAGAGACGGGACAGTTTGTTACAGACCAGAGTGTGAGCTATCGCTTCCGACTGTTCCAGGAGGGCTTCTTGCCAAGTCCTGTCGTTACGCGTACCTTTATATTAAATAATGCTAACGAACCTTTCCCTATTATTTCCATTGCAGGTGACCCAACAACGTTTGGTAATGGATGGAATGCGAAGTATGATAGCGACTTTGGAATCTTCCAGTATAGTGAAAATGGTCGTCCAGGCAACGGACAGCAGACTAAATACAATGCCAACATGGAATGGGAGCGCCCTGTGAACTTTGAGTATATCACTACTGACAATGAATGTGTGCTGTCACAAGAGTGCGACTTCCAGGCTTGTGGCGGATGGAGTAGGGCATTCAGCCCTCACTCTTTCAAGTTGAAGGCGGGCAAGCCATACGAGGGACTGAACTCCTTCGACTATCAGTTCTTTAAGGAAAAACCTTATCTGAAGCATAAGACGTTGCAGATTCGTAATGGTGGTAACGACACAGGATGTAGAATCAAGGATGCTGCGGTAACACAGATAGTAGGTCGCAGCGGACTGTATATAGAGTATCAGTCATGGCAGCCAGTGCATGTATATGTCAATGGTGAGCCTTACGCTGTGCTGAATATGCGTGAGCCAAACAATAAACACTATGGACAGACAAACTATGGTATTGACACTGACTTGATGGATCAGTTTGAGATCTGTCCAGACTCAGGCTACGTGCAGAAGGAAGGTACCAAGGAGTCGTTCATGAGATTGGTGGAACTTTCTGAAACTGCAAGTGACGCTGGCTCATACAATGAAATTTGTAAGTTACTGGATATTGACGAATATGTCAATTACATGGCTACGGAACTGTATATTGGCAATACCGACTGGCCACAGAACAATGTAAAAGGTTTCCGTGATGTAGTAGATGGAAAATTCCGTTTCGTGCTCTTTGATACGGATCATGCCTTCGGTACCACCACTCCGCTGACTACTTTCTTCAATAAGCAGGTTTATACGTTCGACCCAAGATATGGCTATGATTACTCAACGAATACAAACATCACTGGAACAAGACTGACAAAGGAGAATCCGTTCGTGACATTGTTTATTAATATGATAAAGAGTGCAACGTTCAGGAAGAAGTTTATCGATGCGTTCTGTATCGTTGCCGGTTCTGTTTATACTCCAGAGCGTGTTAATGCCATCGTTGACGAAATGGTTGCCTATGGTCTGCAAGGTGGATATTTTGATCCAAGAACAACAGGTAATGATGTGAAGAATAAATTTGCAAATCGCCAGAATACGCTGATAGATCATCTTAAGAATACTTCTCAGATGGAACTCTCTGGTGTTAATGCCCAAAACGTAACACTGTCAAGCAATGTCAACGGTGCAGGAATACTCATCAATGGTATGGATGTGCCAACAGGAGAGTTCAATGGTAAGCTCTTTGCGCCGATAACGTTGAAGGCTCAGGCTCCTGCTGGATATGAGTTCCTTGGTTGGAAGTCACCTTATAGTAATGCGTCAAAGACATCAACGGTATTTACGGAAGGCTCTTCATGGAAGTACTATCAGGAAAGCCTTGATGGCATAGACTGGAAGTCGGATAGCTACAGTGATGCGGGATGGAGCAATGGAACGGCACCGATTGGTTATGCTGGCAGCGGATCTGATATTGCCAAGGTGCTCAAAACCACTACTTCACAAAAGAACAAACCAACGTATTACTTCCGAAAGTCGTTTAATATAAGTGACCTTATGGAAGATGACGTGTTCACACTTAACTATAAACTTGATGATGGTTGCGTGGTATATGTAAACGGTAAGGAGGCAGGACGCGATAATATGCCTGCAGGAGAGACCGATTATAACACTCTTGCTACATCTTATGCTTATAACAATCCTAATACGGGTTCAATGATTCTTGATGCCAGCCTCTTCAAAAAAGGCACTAACGTGATTGCGGTTGAGGTGCATAACAATAGTACGACATCTACAGATATCATGTGGGAGGCAGAGTTGTTGCACCAGACTGCAAGTGATAATGCTAATGATTACGTTAGCACCGACATAGAATACACCTTGCCAAAGACAGGTGCTGTGAATCTCACTGCAGTGTGGAAGCGTATTGATGTTGACCAGATGCTGGACAAGGCTGCTGCTCCTATCAAGATTAACGAGGTGTGTGCAGAGGGTAGCTCTTACGTCAATGAGCATATCAAGAAAGATGACTGGGTAGAGCTTTATAATACAACGGATATGGATTTGGATTGTGCAGGAATGTACCTCACTGATAATCTCAGCAAGCCTACGAAATATCAGATAAAGAATACCAACGGTGTGAACACCATCATACCTGCTCATGGACGCATACTGATATGGTGTGGCAAGCGTGACCAGCTGAGTCAGTTGCAGTGTTCTTTCAAACTTGACAATAAGGACGGCTGCGTTCTTGTGCTCAGCTCTGACCCTACAAAGTTTGCCAAGAATAACCCTGCCTTCGCCAAGGCTTATCCGCAGATGGTAGAGTTTACTGATACGATGTATTATAACACGCTCCGATATGATCAGACCGTAGGTCGTTATCCTGATGGTGGTAACGAATACTATGTGATGAATCGTGCTACTATCAACAAACCTAACACAATGACTCAGTCAGACGTGTTTGTGAAGAAAGATGTGTTCTTCTTCCTTATGCCTGGCGATGCTAACGTGGATGGTAATGTTGATATGAAGGATGCGCGTCTGGTGACAGACTATTTCATCGGCAAGGTGAACGAAAAGGGTCTCAATATGAGAAATGCCGATGCTAATCGCGATGGAAACGTGAATATGTCAGATGCCAATACCATCGTGAATATGATAACGGAGTAACGTCTTGTCGTACATTGTTACGAATAGAGAAAAGACCAAATTATTTACGATTTAAAAGAAAAGTCGCAAATAATTTGGTCTTTTCATATAAAAATGTTAACTTTGCAATCACTTCGTAAGTATATGGTCTTTTTAGAATACCAACTATAAGCAAACTTAAACAACCAATCAAACACATGAGAGTAATTATCACGAAGGATTATAATGATATGTCTCGTTGGGCAGCAAATTATGTAGCGCAGCGTATCATAGAGTTTAATCCAACACCAGAACGTCCGTTCGTTCTTGGTTGCCCAACAGGTTCATCGCCTCTTGGTCTTTACAAACAACTTATCAAGCTTTACGAAGCAGGTAAGATTTCTTTCAAGAATGTTGTGACATTCAACATGGACGAGTATGTAAACCTTCCTCAGGAACATCCAGAGAGTTACCACTCTTTCATGTGGACAAACTTCTTCTCACACATTGATATTAATCCAGAGAATGTGCACATACTCAATGGTAATGCACCTGACTTGAAGGAAGAGTGTGAAAACTATGAGAAGATGATAGAAGAGGCTGGTGGCATTGATCTCTTTATGGGTGGCATAGGTCCTGATGGACATATTGCTTTCAATGAGCCTGGTTCTTCACTTGCATCAAAGACTCGTGTTAAGACTCTCACAACAAACACTATTCAGGCAAACTGCCGCTTCTTTGACAATGATATCAATCAGGTGCCAAAACAGGCGCTGACCGTAGGCGTTGGAACGGTGATGGCTGCAAGAGAGGTACTCATCGTATGTAATGGTCCTGCTAAGTCGCGTGCATTGCACCATATCATTGATGACGGTGTGAACCACATGTGGACCGCTTCTGCCCTGCAGATGCATCCTCACGGAAACATCGTATGTGACGAGGAAGCATGTGTTGACCTGAAGGTTTCTACTTATCAGTACTTCAAGGATAAGCAGAATCTAGAAGGAATAGTTGAGGAATATCTCGACAAGTTCTAAAAAGTAAAAGCCCCGATAAATCGACAGGTCGTTTTATCGGGGCTTTTTGTATGCGTAAGAATAATATCTATTTGCGCGACAGTATATCAGCGATTTTCTTTTTTATGCATTTCTCTTCTGTCATTTCCTTGAAATGTCCAAGGTTGTGAAGATCGCTGCCGTAATAAGAGTACATATCATTCTCAAGAAGGTATTCCGCTCTCTTGCGTGCTTCTGGACCATAGGCATTGGAAAGCGACATGATATTCATCTGGAACAACACTCCTTGTGCACGAAGTTTGTCGTAATTCTCCAGTTCCATATACCTATAGCGCTCTGGGTGCGCTAGAATAGGAGTATATCCAGCCTTTTTTACGTCTTGTAGTATCTTGTAGAATCCGTAAGGCGCCTGAACGTATGACGTCTCTAAAAGCAGTTCCTTGCCTCTGTCACCGTGTGGCAATACATCGCCTTGTTCTAAGCGCTTTACAAAAAGGTTGTCTATCATGTTCTCTGCGGCAAGTTTCAGTTCTATGCCTCCCTTGTAAGCAGACTTCAGCTCTTCGAATCTTTCTCGCAGTTCGGACGTTGTGTTAGGTATATCCTCCATGATATGCGGTGTGAGCCAAACTTTCTTGACGCCCAGTGACTCGTAGTGCTTTAACACTTCCAAGGCATCATCCATGTGGCGTATGCCATCATCCACACCTGGAAGGATGTGAGAATGATAGTCTGTGAAACCGTTGAATATGTCACAGCCAACGAGTGACTGCTTCTTTGAGAATAATCCGAACACAGTGTCTGAGGTTTATTATTGTAAACAGTTCTTATTATTTCTTTGTGCTAGAGTAACCATCGCTATAGCTGTGACCGTAACCGTATCCACCGTAGCCATAGCCATAGCCGTAACCGTAACGGTAGCCGTAACGACGATATCCGTAACGTGAGTTTGCTGTCAGAGTACCGTTGAGGATGATACCCATGTTGTTGAATTTGCGGTCCTCGTAATACTCTTCGATGATATCAAGGAAGTCCTGCTCCATCAGACCTACACGTACAACGAAGAGTGTTATGTCTGCATACTTTGCAAGGATGGCTGTATCAGCAACGACCTCAACAGGTGGGCAGTCGAAGAAGATGTAGTCATATTCCTCGCGTATCTCTTCGATGAGCTTAGCGAAGCTGTCGTAAGAGATTATCTCGGCAGGGTTAGGAGGCAGTGTGCCTACAGGGAGGATGTCAAATGTCTTGCTTCCCTCTGACTTTACGAGAAGGTCGTGCCAATCATCAACGGCACCGTTGATATAGTCGGCAACGCCAAGGTCTGGCTTGTTGACGTACTCAGAGAGTGAACGACGACGTAAGTCAAGGTCAATGGCTATAACCTTCTTGCCCTTCAGTGACATACAGAGTGCGAGGTTGTATGATATGAATGTCTTACCAGAACCAGGGTTTGCGGAGGTTGTCATGATGACCTTTGTGTCCTTGTTCTGACCAATGATGAACTCTACATTGGTACGCAGTACGCGGTATGCCTCGTTGATAACGTTACGGCTACCAGCCCTTACCACTGCACGGCTGACCTTGTTAATTGTATATTTCTGTTTCTTGTCCTTCTTTCCAAGTCGCATTACCGTCTTTATTCCGTCAGAGATGTACTGTGATACGGACTTTATCTCGTCAGGGAATGTTACATGAGGCAATTCACCGACAAATGGCACTGTCAGCTTTTCTATGTCGCGGCGTCCGCGTACCTTTGTGTTTGACCATTCACGTATGACAATCAACAAAAGAGGTATTCCTAAACCGATGCCGATGGCAAGAAGCCATACGTTCTTTACGTTAGGGAATGTCTGGCGGTTAGAACCAGATGATGGCTGAAGCACACGAGTATTATACGCTTCGAATGCCTGTTGCAACTCATTCTGCTCACGTGTCTGAAGAAGGAAGGTATAGAGCTGTTCCTTAATCTTTCTACGGCGTTCGATATCTACGAAGAGCTTCTGCTTCGTTGGTGTCTGGTCTATGCGTTCGTTGTTAATATCATCATTAGCCTTCAGCAACTTTACCTGGGTATTGATGGTGTTGATGTGGTTGTCGATGGTTATGATGATGCCGTGAAGCAACACTGCCAATTCTCTGTCGATGTCTGTTACCAGAGGGTTTGACTCTGTAGATGATGCAACGATGTTGCTACGGTTAAGAACCAATGCATTGTACTGATTTACCTGTTGTGACAGTGCAGGGTTGTTGATGCCCGCTGACAATGGTAATGTATGGTTGTAATTCTTTACTTTGCTGATGTAGTCTTTGAAATAACGTGTCAGCGTTAGCTCGTTCTCCATGCTGAGTGCTTTGTTTTCGTACTCTATGGAGCGTCCCATGTATCTGCCACCTTCGTCAGCGAAGTCAAGAGTGTGGTTGGAAACCTTATAGTTCGTCATCTCGTTCTCAACGTCGCCAAGTTCCTGCTCAATGGCAATAAGACGTTCGCCGATGAACTTGTTTGTTGCAACGATTACCTGGTTACGGTTTGTTATCCATTGTTCATTATATACGGCGATAAGCGTATTAAGGATATCATCGGCACGCTGAATGTTGACGTCTTGAAGTGAGATATCAATAACCGAAGACTCATCGTCTGTATTCGTAACAGAGAGACTACCGAGGAAACGTCCTGCCGCAGCCTCAATGCTTGTGTGGGTAACGGTGATATAATCCTTGGTAGGGTAGAAGGCTGGCGTTTGATGAATGGTGATAGTTCCGAAAGGAGTCTTGATAGGCTTGTCGAAGCGTCCTTCATAAGACTTACCGAGACTCAGCTTGTTGTCGCTTGATATCTCTATGTCGCCATTACCATTGTATTTTACACGGAATTCAGTGTAAGGGCTTTTGCTGTTTGTTATCTCTGCTTTGATAGGCAGACTGCTGGCATAGAGTGTTGTGTTACGCAGTTTTCCACGTATCTGATACTCATAGTCCAGATCCAGACGCTCTGCCACCTTTGCCATCAGGGCTGGTTTGCACAATGCAATAATCTCGTTCTTCAGAGATGTACTGCGTGTAGAAGAACGTCCGTTGCGCAGTCGTGCGAATACATTATCCACCGCCTGGTTGTTAGTGTCTTCCTTGATGACGATGGATGTGTTACGCTTATACACTGGTGGTGTAATCTTGAGGTACAGTGCTGCTAAGGACAGTGTGACGGCAAGGCTTATTATAAACCACTGCCAGTTGCTGATACACAATCCTACTATATCTACAATATTTAGCGAGTTAGACTCTTCCTCTTGCGTAAGCTTGTTTATAGACTTCTTTGCCATGATGATGAAAATTACTTAACAAACAGGTTTATGAGAGAATATACAGACATGAACAGTCCTGTGAGACCAGTCCAGAATCCCCATGTCTGGAACAGGTTGCCGTTGACGGTAGAGCTGCGCTTTGCCTTGTCGCTTGGCTCTATGTAAACGATGTCGTTCTGATGAACGTAATATGCTGGTGACTCATATACATTCTTCATTGTCGTAAGGTCAACTTCGTATTGAGAACGTACACCGTCCTCTTCGCGTATAATGAGAATGTTCTGACGCTTGGAGTCCATATTCAGGTCACCACACATAGCGATGAGTTCAAAGAGTGTCAGTTTATCCTTGTCAATGTTTATCCTTCGGCCACCGCTCTGACCAAGCACAGTAACGTAAAGGCCAGTGTATTCTACCTGTACTATGGCATCATCAACGAGTTGCGTGCTGCGAAGTGTGTCGCTGAGAAAGTTGATGATCTCCTGACGGTTCTTACCTGCTACCTTGATGTTTCCAAGTACAGGGAACTGTATCTCGCCATTATCATCTACGATATAGCTGCTGGCGTTACTGCCGCCGTTTTGCTGTACGGTGGTATAAAGGTTAAACTGGTTTGTCAACTGTGAGTTGCGTGACTTAACGTAGATGGAAAGACGGTCGCCAGGTCTTACCTTGAAAGGCACAGCGTTAACTGTTACCTCCTCCTGACTGCCAGGGTTTCTGTCCTGGAAGTATGCTATATTCTTTGGGGCACTGCATGATGCCAATATTATTACCAATAATAAAAGGTATGCTAGTCTTTTCATCTTGTGTTAGTTTTTTTTGTTTTTTGACAAAGTTATTTGGGTGCAAAGTTACTAAAATTATTCCATTCCACCAAATATTACGTAGTAAACTGTCTAAGAAAGCATTGCAAACAAAGGAAAAGTGGCATAAAAAAGCCCGCATCAGGCATATGAAGCACTGATGCGGGATTTGATATTTGTTTACTAAGTGTAATCTTAGATAGCGAATGGGTTCTCGCCTGGGTAGAGCTGTCCTGCTGGGAGAGGAGTGTTGATATCCTCAACGCCGAGCATCTTGAGAGCCTCGAAGAGAACCTTGCCGCAGTGGTCGAATGCGTATGCACCGTGGTGTGGGAAACGCTTGCCAACGAGGACGTGGCGATAGAAGCGTGCGAAACCAGGGATAGCGTGTATGCCGATGCCACCGAAAGAACATGGGTCGATGTCAAGGAACTCACCCTGAGCGATGTAAGAAACGAGCTTAGAGTCAGAGTTAGACTGGATACGGAACATTGTTGACTTGCCAGCCTTGATCTGTCCTTCGAGAGTACCCTTTGTGATATCTGGGCTCATCAGGCGAGCCTGGATAAGCTGATACTTAATCTGGCAGTCCTTCATGCAGTCAGAACATGTGTTACCACAGTGGAAGCCCATATAGAGATCCTTGAGGTCTGCACCTGCGAGGTTTGCACCAGCAGGGATAACGTCAGCAGGAACAGAGTTGTTGATGTCGAGCAGTGTTGCTGGCTTCTCTGTTGCGCACTCTGCCATGAACTCAGAAACAGCACCGTAGAGGTCCACCTCACATGCTACAGGAATACCACGACCAGTGAGGCGTGAGTTTACGTAGCAAGGCTCGAACTCGAATACAGGCTGCCATGCTGGCCAGCACTTGTTAGCGAATACTGCATAGTCGCAAGCACCCTTGTTGTTCTCGTACCAGTCAAGGATAGCGAGCTCCAGCTGAGCCATCTTCTTGATGATTTCAGGATATGTGTTGCGTGAGCCAAGCTCTGCCTCCATGTCCTTTGCTATAGCGTCGATCTCTGCTGTGCGTGAAGCAACCTTCTCGTACTGGCACTTCATGTCGAGCTCAGAGTTCTCCTGTACCTCAACGCCGAGATCATAGAGAGGCTGGATAGGAGCGTTACAAGCGAGGAAGTCGAATGGACGAGGACCGAAACCGATAACCTTCAGGTTCTTGATACCGATAACAACGCGAGCGATGTTGCGGAAATCAGCGAGTTCCTTCACACCCTCTTCTGGTGTTACGTTAGGATACTCAGGGATATATACCTTAAGGCGACGGAGGCCTACGCTATATGAGAAGTTGAGGACACCGCAAAGAGCGTCACCACGGTCAGAAGCGAGGTTAGCCTTGCCTTCTTCCTTTGCTGCGAGAACCATTGCAGGACCGCCGAACTTCTGAATGAACATTGTGGTAGGACCCTCTGGACCGAAGTTGCCGAGGAACATACAAACAGCATTGATGCCGTTCTCCTTTGCCCATGCGAGAGCTGCCATAGTGTCCTTTTCGTTCTCAATTGTTACAGGACAGTCATAAACTTCTGGAAGACCAGCCTTCTTTACCTCTGCCATCAGAGCTGCAAGACGAGCCTGTGTAAGGGTAACAGGGAAACAGTCGCGGCTAACGCCAACGATGCCGAGTTTTACTTTAGGTTGATTGATCATTTTAGTGAATGTTTAAAAAGATTGATAAAGTCTTGTCTTAATATTGTGTTTTCTATGATTTTGTTGCAAATTTACAACATATTTTTTATATGTGCAAATAATTAAACGATATTTTTGAATAACAAACAAATTAAGGTGGGTTCTATTAATTTCAACCTATAATCCAATATACTTCTCAAAGAAGGCTGTTATCTTTTCAATAACCATCGTCTTCTTATAACTTCTGTTGCCACCTCCGCCAAATCTGGACATAGGAGGTAGTATCTTGTCTATATCAGTGCCAGTGGTTCTGACCTGACCATCTCTGAAAGCATTGTCCATGAACTTTCTGGTCTCTGTGGCTTTCAACTTCTCTTCCTTGATGATGGTGGTGAGGTCTTCTTCCTTCTTCTGCTTTACATATTCTTCCCAAGCACCATTTACATCTACATCAGCATTGACAGCCTCAACAAAACTTTCAATCAGTTCCTTCTTGCTTCTGAGGTTCATACTTGCACCAATAGCCTTGCTGATGTTCACCAGCAGTTCCTTGTTCTTGCAGTTGCTGTCATGGAACTGCTTCACCAACATCAGTATGTAGTCAATGTTGATTTCAACTTGTCTGATGAGTTCAGTTTCAAAGATAAGGTCATCATTCACCACTTCCTTGTCTGCATGGGTTCTCTTTCTCCACTTATCCCTCAAATCAAGGTAATGGCTCTGATAATCCTGCATCTGACCATCAGTAAGCAGTTCTGCACCTTCAAACTGGTCAAAGGCTTGAAGCACATTTATAGATTTCAGCAGACTGCCAAACAGACTGATGAACCTTCTTTCTTCTTGCTCACCCATAGGAACCATGCCATCAGGGAACTCATTCATCAGTTGTAGAGCCAACTCTGCATAGCCATAGCAGTGTTTACCCTTGGCTGTGTCATAGCCATTGTAGTATGAATGGAAGTCCTTCAGCAGAACTATACTGCTGGCATCCTTATCACCAAAGAGGGCTATGGCATCATCAGTTTCCTTTTGCAGATTTCTGAAACAAACAATATTGCCAAAGGTCTTGATGGAGTTCAATATTCTGTTGGTTCTACTATAACCTTGTATCAGTCCATGCTGTTTGAGGTTCTTATCTACAAAGAGAGTGTTCAGTGTTGTAGCATCAAAGCCTGTCAAGAACATATTGACCACAATCAGCAAATCAACCTGTCTGTTCTTCATCCTCAATGACAAATCCTTGTAGTAGTTCTGGAACTTGTCATTGCTTGTGTCATAGTTGGTGTTGAACATCTGGTTGTAGTCCTTGATAGCACCTTCAAGGAAATCTCTTGACTGCTGGTCAAGGCTTGTGGTGCTTTCTGGATTTTCCTCTGCCAAGATACCATCTACTTCTTCTTCATTTGCTCCATAGGAGTATATGGTGGCTATCTTCAATCTCTGGGCTTCTGGCAGTGAGGCTTGCTGTTTCTTGAACTCATTGTAGTATGCCTTTGCCATTGGGATGGATGCCACAGCAAACATAGCATTGAAGCCAGCCACATGCCTTCCCTTGAAAGAGTAATATGAAGACCTCTTTGTCTTCTGGTCAAAGTGTTCAAGAATATACTTCACCACCTCCTCAACCCTCTCTGGGGCAGACATAATCCTCTCTCTGTCTATGGCAGAAATCTGCTTATCCTTGATGTCCTCCTTCTGCTTCAATGTGTTCACATAGTCTATTCTGAATGGAAGGACATTCTCATCATTTATGGCATCAACAATGGTGTAGGTATGCAGTTTATCACCAAAGGCTTGTTGTGTGGTCTTCAACTGGATGTTGCCACCAGTGCCTGCATTCTGTGCAAAGATAGGTGTGCCAGTAAAGCCAAACAGATGATACTTCTTGAAGTTCTTGGTGATGGCAGTATGCATCTCGCCAAAGTTGCTTCTATGACATTCATCAAAGATAATGACCACCCTCTTCTGAAAAATATCATGCCCCTTGTTCTTTTGCACAAAGATGGAGAGTTTCTGAATGGTGGTGATGATAATCTTATAGTTGTGGTAAGCACCATTCTTATCCTTGTTCTCCAACTGTCTCTGAAGCACAGCCGTAGAAGAATTGCTGTCAGCAGCCCCTTCCTCAAATCTGTTATACTCCTTCATTGTCTGGTAGTCCAGGTCTTTTCTATCTACCACAAACAGCACCTTGTCTATATAGTCCAGTCTTGATGCCAGTTGAGCAGTTTTGAATGAAGTCAAAGTCTTACCAGAGCCAGTGGTATGCCAGATGTATCCACTACCTTCTATCTTACCCCACTGCTTATAGTTGTTGGCTATGTTTATCCTCTGTATAATTCTTTCAGTGGCTGCTATCTGATAAGGCCTCATCACCATCAGCATCCTCTCTGTTGTAAAGACACAATACTTGGTCAGCACATTCAGCAGTGTATGCTTTGAGAGGAATGTCTTGGTAAAGTCTATGAGGTCAAGTATAGCCTTGTTGTTGCTGTCAGTCCAGAAGGATGAAAACTCAAATGAGTTGCTTGCCTTCTTGCCCTTGCCCTTACTGCCTTGCTGTTGCTCCTTCAGGTGGTTGGCTCTGGTGGTATTGCTGTAATACTTGGTGTTTGTGCCATTGCTGATAATGAAAATCTGCACATACTCATACAATCCACAGCCAGCCCAGAAACTATCCCTCTGGTATCTGTTTATCTGGTTGAAAGCCTCCTTCAGTTGCACACCCCTTCTCTTCAACTCTACATGCACCAATGGCAGACCATTGACAAGGATCGTCACGTCGTAGCGATTCTCGTAACGAGCCCCCTCCCCCTCGTGGGAAGGATGGGATGGGGCCTCATACTGGTTGATGACTTGCAGGTAGTTGTTGTGGATGTTCTTCTTATCAATAAGGTAGATGTTCTTGCTCTCACCACTATCACATTTCAGGACTTGGATATAGTCTTCTTGTATTTTTGTTGTCTTGGCTACAATATCATCATTCTTATTGGCAAGGTTCTCTCTGAAGAACCTTTCCCATTCACCATCAGTAAAGGTGTAGTTGTTCAGTTTCTGCAACTGCACTCTGAGGTTATCCACAAGGTCCTTTTCCTCATGGATAGGAAGGTATTCATAGCCCTGTTCTGTGAGTGCCTTGATGAAGTCCTTTTCAAGCATAGCCTCAGACTGATACTTGTCTCTCTTGCCATACTCTGCTTCATACTCACTGACTACAACATACTCTTCATTTTCTGCTATGATATTGTATTGTGCCATAATGGTGTTGTTTGTTCTTTTGTTTTTTTTATTCCGCCCTGCCCTTGGTTCTGTTCGCGGCGGCAGTGCCGCCGCGTTATCTGCTGAGCGTCGCCTCCAGCTCTTGCGTCCAGGGCTCATTGCTGATGGCTTCCGCCATGCTATTGAGTGCCAGGCATTGGCTGCGGGTAATAGTTCGCCTATCCATGTGGTAAGGCCATGGGGCGAGCATCAGCAGCAAGCCTTTAGCGCATGCTTCGAAGTATTTGCCAGGCGGCTTATAGAGTGGGGCGAAGCCATTCTCAAGTATTACGATTAGCGGTTGCCCGGCATCCAGCGCTGCCCGTGCAATCTCTTTCTCTCCTGCCGATATGCAAGGACTCACCACCACACCCCCTTTCTCGCCGCGTTTCAGGAAGTACTCTTTCTGCCTTTCTATCAGTTGGAGGTTGTGTGGCGATGTGTTGTTATGGCATCTCGCCTGCATCCTGACGGGCCTGTCTAACAGCCAACGGTTCCCAATGGCTGCGTATGTAATATCTCCAACGGTGAGGCTGCTTACTACCTTGAATAGGTCTGGCATTATGCGTTTTATGGCAAGGCGCCGTGGATTGTCGGCAACATACCGCAGCATATTCTCGAGCTGCCCTTTCCCTGTCAGTACAGAATCTTGGTAGCCAGTCTCAAAGAGCATCCCCTGCTTAGGGTGCTTAGGGTGCTTAGCCTCAGGTCCCGTCTCCTGTTTGGTGTCATGAGGCACTGCCTCAAGAAACTCAACCGCTCCGTTGCCTTCCCTCAGCCGCCTGAACGCCCTGTTGCATCCAATCTTAAAGCCATTGACAATCTGCCCCAGATGGGCAGTCGTCTCGCGTTTCACGAAGAGGATGCCGTGTATATGGTCGGGCATTATCTGCACCTTCAATGGCCGTGCCTCAGGGTAGTAGGTACTGATAGACATCCAGCATCGCTCAACCTCGGCACCTAAGGGCGTGGTTTCTATGCGTGCGTCACTTCCATCAGCTGCGTTCCATTTCAGCGCACCTAACAGGGGCTGCCTACCTTCCACGTTCATCGTTATCATATAGATACAACGCGACTGGTAGTCATGATCCTTCATGCGACGTTCCATGGAGTGTTCCGTCTCATATCGCCACCCTACGCCGTCTATATATTTCGGTTTGTTATCGCTCATCTGTTAAGCATCCTTTCTTTTGAAAGTCAACAGTTTATCTCTGTAGTATTCATACTGCTGTCTTCTTGCCTCAATCTCTGCTGGCAGACCTTGGGAGAGGTCAGTGGTCAGAATATATAATTTGTCAAGAATGGAAACTATTCTGTCTTGCTCTTCAAGTGATGGTATAGGTATTTCAATCTTGGCTATGTTATCTGGCTTTATATCCATAACCTTTGTTCCATAAACATACTTCTTTTTCTGCTTAAAGAATTGTTCTGTTTGAAAGAAATATGAAACATACTTGGGGTTCTGTTTATGCCTTAATACACAAGCATGACCACCAGTGCAGATATTATCTTCACCAAGCCAAGCCACACACTTACAAATATCTTCCACATTTTCACTTGTGCAAGCAATCACAAGATTTCCTTTCTCAACTTGCAATAATTTTGAAGCAAGAGCCTCATCTACATAAGTGAGAGTTTTATCAGTGTATGCTCCATACTTGGTGTATATCTGTCCATAATGAATACAGCCAACTCCACTTTCTGTAAAATCCTTCTTTTGAAGTCCATTGCCTCTGGTGATAGTTCCAATATCACCCAACTTTTTCCATTTGATGTCAGTTCTGCCATCAAAAGCCAAAAGTTGGTCTCTGTAATATTGGTATTGTAGTTGTCTTGCTTGCAGTTCTGCTTGCAGTTCTGCTTGCAGTTCTGCTTGCAGTTCTGTAAATGTATCTAATATCCTTACTATCTCCTCTTGGACTGGGAGAGGTGGAAGGGGGATTGGTATTCTATTGAGATTATCTTGTGTTAGTTTGGGCTGAGCACCTGCTGATATCCATAAAGACAAATCCATCTTATTAAGATAATATTCAACAAACTTTCTTGTTGCCCTTTCTTTGAACTCTATTATGTGAGCATGATTATTTACCCAAGTTTTCCCTTGGATACTGAATGCAATTGGATATGTCCTAGATATAAGGTTTGCACCATCTTCTGAAACAAGTAAATATTCCCCATCAAAGATATAGTCTTTAACATAATCCACAATTCCAGAAGCACCATAATAAGGTATGCTTCCTGCTTCTCTCTTATTTGCTGTAATTGGTTTTCTTTTTTTATCAAGATTAGCACCAATTTCTCCTAATCTAACATACTCCACCCCCTCTGGGCAGTATTGTTGTATCAGTTCTTCAATCTTGCTCATACCTACAACTCTTTGATGATGCTGTCAATCTGGGTTCTTAACTCATTCTCGTGTGCAACAATCTTCTCCAGTCTGGCATTGAGTTCAACAATATCAACCTTCTCCCTTGTGTCCTCTTGCTCAACGTATGATGAGACAGAAAGGTTGTAATCACCCTCGGCTATGGT
>JAGHTW010000236.1 GCA_018065145.1 Candidatus Prevotella equi | reverse complement strand
GGCAATCAAGTGTAACAATTCATCCATCAGAAGAGCTCTGCTTGGAATCATTCTACGCCTGGACATGAAAGCAGATGATGTGCGAACTGACTTTCTTGACCATTGTCTCGGCATGATGGTTGATCCAAATGAAGTGCCCAGCGTACAGACTCTATGTATGAAACTAGCATACAAAATGTGCAAGTTTTATCCAGAATTGTTGACAGAGCTAATATGCACACTCGAAGCAATGGAGATTTCATATTACACCCCCGCGGTAAAAAACATCAGGAGTAAGATTTTGAACAATAAATATAAAGAATAAACAATATGCAAGAGATATTGATGACCCCAGACGTATGTATGCAATTCCTCGTGTGGTCATACTACTATCATGATGTAATGCCAGTAACATCTGTCAGTTACAAGGCGTGTGGTAAGTTCACAGATGAAGATGCGACGCGACTTGACGAACTAAAAGACATGCTCTTCAAATGCTTTGAGGAACAATCGGTAGCAAATGCCTGTCGCCAGTTTCAAATGGCAAAGATCAGGCAAGAACCGTGCCCTTTCCCACAAACCGAGCTAGATAACATGTTTGCTAAAGAAAAGTAAAACTTCAAAACAAAAGTAACCGTTATCACATAGAACAGCAAATTTCACAGACAGCGTAAGCATGTAACGAGTTAAAACTTGTGATGGTCAAGGAAAGCAAGCCTGGCATACATTATATTGGTGTTTCTATACAATATGTCACATGGAAGCCGTAGTCTGGAGTATCTGCCAATGTCATTGTCATATTCTGCAACATCAGGAGTTGTCTTGAGAGGGATAAACCAATGCCGTTTCCTGAAGACTTTGTCGTAAAGAAGGGCACGAATATGTCGCGACGCACATCTGGTGGAATTGGGGCTCCGTCATTGCTGATAGTAAGTGACCCTCCCCGTACCTCGCTGCGAGGGAGGGAAAGCTGATACTTTATGCCTATTGTTTTTGCACCTGCCTCAATAGCATTCTTTATTATATTAATAAGAATCTGACGCATGAGGTTTTCGTCTGCATTGATTGTTGCGGATGATGGTATGTCTATCTTCCATTCTATATCATTGTATAATGCTTTTATGGTTTCAACAAATGGTAGCAAGGGGAGGTTCGTGACGTTTGCCTTTTGAAGTTGAGTGAGTTTACGATAGCTATCTACAAAATTTGCAAGTCCTGTACTGGTCTCATAGATGGCACGTATGCCTTCCTCATATGGTGTTCCCTTTATCTTTGGTGAAGCAAGATATGCCTGACTGATGCTCTGTATTGGTGCGGTGGCATTCATTATCTCATGCGTCAGCACACGTGTAAGACGTTGCCATGACTCCACTTCGTTCTGCATCACAAGGTGGCTGATGTCCTGACCCAAGTCGTTTAGTGTCTGTTGCAAGGCACGTTCACCAAAGAAAAGAAGACCCAGAGACCCACCCCACCCCTGCCTGATAGGGAGTGAGAAAGAATAGTCTCTGTTGTTAATGGCTTCACGCATAAGGTGTGCCCTATCGCAAAGCAGGGATTGATGACGATAGAATAGTATGCCACAGAAAAGGACACACAATAATATTATGGAGATAATAATCAGCATAGATTCTTTACCTTATTATATAATGTTTGTCGGCTGATGCCAAGCAGTTCGGCAGCCTTGCTGATGTTGCCGCGACATTTATCTACTACCTTGCGCACGTGCTCTGCTTCTAACTGTTCAAGTGGCACGACATTCAGGCTGTTGTCAACGGCATCTTTCAAGGTACGTATCAGTTCGTCATTGTCCCAAGGTTTGGTAACGAAATCCGCAGCACCCGATTTCAAACCTTTCACCGCCAGCTGAACGTCGGCGTATGCCGTGATAAGAACCACGGGTAGGTCGGGGTGATGCTTCTTTATGGTACGGAGCCATAGCAGTCCGTCCTGACCGGAGTTCACACCGAGCGAGAAATTCATGTCGAGCAGCACAAGACTTACCTCCTCCTGTTGCAAGGTTGAGAGGATATTGTCTGGCGCAGAGAGCGTTATGACATTGTTAAACACACCCTCAAGACAAATCTTCAGGGCGGTGAGAATGGCGATATTATCGTCAACGATGAGTATAGTGCTAAGTCTTTCTTTCATAATTGTTAAGGTATAGAAGTCATAGGCAAAGGTAATCATTTTCTTTTAATGCGACAACTAAAACCTGACATTTCTAAGCTTTGCAGAGTAAAAGTGTCAAAAAACTTTACACTTTACTGTCTAATTATTGGACAAACAATGTTTTTCATAGCATAAAGTCATTGTCAGGATAACAAAAGATAGTACCTTTGCACTTGCAAATAAGAAGCGCGCAACAATTTTTCATTTTCAATCTTCAATTTGAACATTATGCTTATCCACAACCTGACATCCGGATGGCGAAACATCCTGAAATACAAAACGCAGAACATCATCTCCGTGCTCTGCATCGCCGTGGGTGTGTTGATCTTCTCCATCACGCTCTATGGCTTCCGTATGTTATATTACAATGCTATCAGACCCATGTGGGACGACAGCCGTGCGACACTCTATCTCTACAGCAATGCCAATAGAAATGAGATAAGTGTTGACAAAGTGCAGACACTGAAGTCTGTGAAGGAAGTAATGTTTTTCGGTAACAAGAACGGCATTTGGGATCTCGTGCCAGTCACTTACAAGTATAACGGTGAAACATACAGGACCCAAATCGACCTTCATTACGTCAACAATGCATGGCTTGAGGAGAACTGTTTTTGCTCTGTCACCACAGGAAAGGCACTAGGACACCTGAAGAACGGAACGGTTCTCATCACCACTTATGACCGCGACCGTTACTTCGGCAAGGACTACAACCCCATAGGTGTGCGCATAAAGGAGCAGAACCACAACCTGCGTATCAATGATGTTGTATATTCTTCCGTGGCATGGGAACAATCCCACGGCTTGATGATAGTGTCTGATAACGGGAAGGACATCTATCAATACGACTACGACGTAATCCTAAACGACGGCTTTACGAAGGAAGACCTGAAGGCAGAGGCGGAACGTACGTTCCATGATTACGTAGTCGGTGTTAAAGCGGATGGTCAGCGATTCCAGGTTACTGTATTCATGATACTGTTGTGTTTCCTCGGTGCTACGGTTCTTATCATAGGTCTCAGCGGTTATCTGAAGATGCAGCTGCAACTCTTCCAGCTTCGCCGCAGGGAGATAGCGCTGCGCCGATGCCATGGTGCACATACAGGGCAGCTATTCCGTCTGCTCTGCTCAGAACTCGCCATCATCTTCTGCATCACTGCGGTGACGACAGTATTGCTGAGCGTCGCGATAGCCGACTACGCCATGCCTATACTCGAAAAGTTGCAAATGACGCGATGGGTGTATGTTGACCTCTCGTTGATCTACACCATGGAGGCATGGGTGGTAGTGCTTACATTCCTCTTCTCCGTGCTCATGGCATGGCTGTCTGTGCGCCGCATCCTCAAAGACCCACTGAGCCAGACCGTCGGTAAGAGCTTCCGGCAGAAGTCACGCTGGGCAGGAGCGGTACAGGTGTTGCAGTTCTTCACCGCCACTATACTCTTCTTCATCATCTCCCTCTCAGCGTACCTCACAACCCAGATGAATGATAAGTATTGCCTGCCGGAATCCACCTCCATAGGTTATTACAAGAACATAGGCTATATGTGGGAATTGGACGACAGCCGACCTGGAATGCTCAAGGAGGCTACAAAGCTGAAGTCCGTAGAGCGAGTCGCTATGTTCAGCAATAAATACTGGCAACTGCCTGATTCTCTGTTGGAAAGCAGCGGTTTGACTAAGGTTATGTCGAAGGAACAGTTGCAATATCTGACAATATATAATAAGGAGGATCATAGTTTCGGTGTCCAATACACCGTGGTGGAGCCAGACATATTCCCTATAACGAAGGTGACGGTGCATGAGACCGACGGCGCTGAGGAAGGACTTATTGGCGAGAACCTTCGCAAGCCTATCTTTGCCTATAAGGAAGAAGCTGCGGCAATGAGAAAGCTATTTGGGCTCAAGGCAATAACACCGAAGGAGATAACCTTCATGGACAGCCTGACGTATGTGCGCATCGGCTATGCCGCCCCTCTGCCATTACATAAAAAAGGGTTTGCTGACAATAGCTTCTATATATTGCAGAGCGAGAGACAGATCCAGGCTCTGAAAGAGCGAGGCCGGAAGATGCACGCCTACTCCTATCTCCTGCAACCAAAGGATGGCGATTTTAAGGCAATGAAGAAGGATGTGGATGCCCTCTGCCATAAGCTGATACCAGCAATGCCTGCGAACTCATCGTTCAGCATACCGTCGGCATACGATCAGTGGTATTCTGAATTGCAGATCATGTCATTGGTGAGACAGGCTACGCTCTTGATGAGCATCGTCACCCTTCTGTGCATCATCCTTACGGTCTATTCCTCCGTAGCACTTGAGACGCGCAGCCGACAGAAAGAGGTGGCTATACGAAAGGTTCATGGCGCAAAGCTTCGTGACATCGTAATGCTCTTCGGTCGCTACTATCTCGTAACGCTTGCCATCGCATTCCTTCTGGCAGTTATAGCTGGAGTGGGCTTCATATTGATAATATCAGAAGGTGGTAGCAATTTCAACTATGATGACGTCCTCATCTCCACAGGCGGCGGTATCGCCAGCATAACCATCATTACGCTTGTCACCATACTGACCGTATGGAGCAAGATACACAACGTGGCAAACGTCAATGCCACTGATTACTTAAGAAAAGAATAACCAATTCCTTAAAAAAAACGATAAAAGAAATGATTAAGCTTGAAAACATAACAAAGACATTCCAGACGGAGGAGTTCAACACCACAGCGCTCAATGGCGTAAGTTTAGAAATAAAGCAGGGCGAGTTCGTTGCCATCATGGGACCGTCAGGCTGCGGAAAGTCCTCACTCCTTAATATATTAGGACTCATAGACACACCATCGGAGGGCACATACCAGCTCAACGGAAAGGACGTCAGCACCCTCTCCGAAAGCGAGCGTACCGACCTTCGCAAGGGTTTCATGGGCTTTGTGTTCCAGAGTTTCAACCTCATTGATGACCTCAACGTCAATGAGAACGTAGAGCTGCCACTCATCTACATGGGCATACCGAAGGCGGAGCGCCAGGAGATGGTCTTGGATGTGCTCCGTAGCGTCAATATGTCGCAGAGGGCTTTGCACCTGCCAAGCCAGCTCTCCGGCGGACAGCAGCAGCGCGTTGCTATTGCAAGGGCGATAGTGAGCAAACCAAAGCTTATCCTCGCAGATGAGCCAACCGGCAACCTTGACTCCAAGAACGGTCTGGAGATAATGGAACTACTCTCCAAACTCAACCAACAGGGCACCACCATCGTCATGGTCACGCACTCCCAGCACGATGCCACCTACGCCGAACGCATCATCAATCTCTACGATGGTCAGGTGGTGGATAACGTGGATGGACTGATGTGATTTTGTTTT
>JAGHTW010000045.1 GCA_018065145.1 Candidatus Prevotella equi | reverse complement strand
TAGTTCTTCATCATTTCGTACTACGGTCTGAGCGATTAGCTGATACCGAAGAACAGAGGAAGTGCCTGAGCTGCGGCAATCAGGAAGATACAAGCACCGACGATCATCATGATCGACTTCTTGAGAATCTGCTGATTGAATGTAATATGCTGATAATCAATGCTCCCCGAAAGCCAAAATGGCCAAAAGAAACAAACTGGAAACAAAAATTTCAAAAACCCCAAAATGAAAACATCTGCTTAACATGTCTTAACACGGAAATGAATGGAAATTTTCATTTTCTGTCATTTGGAAGATTGTTGAGATAAAACATATTTTAAGATAGAAAAATGCACTTCAATGCATCAATGGGACTTCCAATATGTGGGAGATTGAAACAGTAAATTTCCTTGCGAATTAAATTAAAGCCTATATCATTAGTGTCCACTAAAAATTAGGGACGAGTTAAAATTTAAAATTTTCAAATAAATTAGGTCCATCAAGACCGTTTTGATCTTTGACATTATTGAATTTAGTTTTGCTGAAGAGATCCCTCAGATGAGTCTTGTCAGTAAGTGAGATTCCAAGAATCTGCAGCACTTCGTATGTTGACCTATCAAGTTGCATCTTGTGCTTCATGATAGCGACAAGGCAGTATGTTATGATAGCCGTATAGACCTGTATCTTTACCGCGTTCTCAGACGTTCCCCAGAATTTTTTGATTCGAAGGTGCTGCTTGAGCCACTTGAAGAAGAGTTCTACCTGCCAGCGGTTCTTGTAAAGTTCCGCGACCTGAAGCGCTGTGACATGCTTTGCATTTGTGAGGTAAACGAACTCGCGTTGGTCTTCCTCATCCCAGTATCGCACCATTCGGATTCTTTCTGGATATGCCTTCTGAGAGTAGTAGCCCGTGAATACAATCTCACAATCTGACAGCACGTTCTTAGGCAATCTGCGTTTCCATTTGACGAGCTTGTACTTTATATTCGTCTTGGCTCTTACGACAAAACGCGAGTCGTTCATGTGAATCTTGAACAAACGTTTGTAGTCGTTATAGGCTCGGTCGAAAATATAGTATGATCCTGACTCATAAGGAATTGAATCCATCGCCTTAACATCATTGACCTTTGCTTCGGTTATATTGATGAAGGCGGGAACCTGAGTTTCTATATCATATAGAGTATGTACTTTGACACCTCCCTTATGCTTGCGAAACTTTGCCCATGGGAACAATTCCAGACAGAGGTCAATCGTTGTTGAATCGAAGGCATAGACGTTACCATCTAGTTTGAAGATATCCGTTGCGTTGCATTTGCGAGCTTCGTCTATCATGTAGAAAGCGAAGTCCTCAAATATGCGATAGTCACGGTTTTCATTCGCCTTGGAAAGGTTGCTTCTTGTGACATGTTTACCGACACCAAGATGGTAGCATTTCTCCTGATGAGCTTGCAGCGCTACGATCAGGTCACGAAGACTTGCTCGATTGCAGAGTTGACCGAACATCAGGGTGAGAAGTTGATTCCAACAAGTGAAATGCTTCACATATTTGTTGCCATCATACTTCTTGACGATGCGAAGGAACTTGAAGTTATCAAGAAACTCTACCAGTTGCGCAAATACATATTTGTCTTTAAGCATATGCAGTCATGTTTATGACAGCAAAGTTATGAATTCAAATCGTTGCGCGCAAAAAACTCTTACAACTAACTATATTTCAATTATTTCAAAGAACAATTAACGATTTTTAGTGGACAGTAGTGAGCCTATATATCAAAACATTGCGATTCAAAGATACAAAATGGGTACAAATCAATCACAAAATGGCAATTTAAGTTTCCAAAATTAACGAAAATCTATAAATAAACTTAATTTGCAAATAATTTCAAACGATTTTATCGTTTATATGGTAATTTATTGCTATTTTTGCATTAACAAAGTCCAACTATATAAAATTCCAATATGCTTTCTACATTGTACTCCATAGGTCATGGTCATAAAACGGCTGAAGAACTGATAAAAGAACTTCATTCATTTTCAATTCAGTTTCTTATTGACGTTAGGAGCAGTCCTTTTTCAAAATGGGCGCCACATTTTAATCGTGGTGCTATTGAGCAATTGTTTAAAAATACCGATATAAGGTATTATTACATGGGGGATTGTATTGGAGGGCGTCCTCTGAATGATGATTGCTATGACGAGAACGGATTTTTTGACTATCAGAAAATGGCAGAAGTTCCTGTCTTTAAAAATGGGCTTCAACGTTTGATAGACGCAAACACAGGCGGCTATAAGGTTGCCATCATGTGTAGTGAATCCGACCCATCTCAGTGTCATAGAAGCAAACTTATTGGTCGCGAACTGCTCTCGGAGCATAGTATCGAAATGTATCATATAATTGCACCGAATAAAATTAAATCAGAAGAAGATATAATTACAGAGCTGACTAATGGAGCATGGGATCCTCACTCTCTCTTCTTTGATAATGACAAAATACCATATTTTAAATCAAGAAAGGCTTATAAATCAGAACCAGAATTTGTTGAAGAGTATGACTAATATATTTACAATAGGAGTTTATAATTCAACTGAGGAATCGTATTTCCAAAAGTTGATTGATAATAAGATTGATGTATTTTGTGACATACGACAAAGAAGAGGTGTCCGTGGTTCTCAGTACAAGTATGTTAATAGCAACTATCTCCAAAGCAAGCTGGCAGAATTGGGGATAAAGTACATTTATATCAAAGAGTTGGCTCCAACCAACGAGATTCGACAAAAGCAAAAAGATGCCGATAAGATTAACAACGAAACAAAGAAGCTTCGCACTAGCTTGGGACAAGTGTTTGTTAATGAGTACAATAAACAAATACTTAATAATTATGATTTGGATATTTTGGTAAATGAATTGAACGATCTTGATGCTCAGAATCCAGTTTTCTTCTGTGTTGAAGAAAAGGCAGAGGCATGTCATCGTTCATTAGTTTCCAAAGCCCTATCTAATAAATTAAGTGTAAATGTAATAAACCTTTAGGTATATGTCTGTTGTTTTAGTTGTTTCAAGAACACAAATGGCAAATGGTGTTTGTGTTGGTGCTATAGATGAAAATTCAGGTGAGTTGGTAAGGTTACACAATGACAGAGGTGCAAATTTGCCCGCTGATGCCCCATATCAAATTGGTGATAGATGGAATGTAAATATGCAAACATCATGGCGTGTTAGACCTCGTCCTCATATTGAAGACAAAGATACAACATTTATATCTTTAATCAATAATGTGGGTATAAATGGCATAAAGCAATATATCAACACACATCATCTTGGAAATAGGCTTGTTTCTGGAGATATAAGCAATGCGTTTGAAGGATGTCTTCACTTTGAGGGCACAAAGAACTATATAAACCGTGATAGAATCCCTGGCTTTAGTACACAATTTTGGATTACAGACAGAGATTTAATACATTGTGTTTCTTTTGGCAAACACTATTATAAGTATGGTAATCATCGTATTAAGTTTGTCGGATTTCAAGAATGTGTAGAAAGAATACCTGCAGGTACCATTATTCGTCTTTCACTGGCAAACTGGTGGGATGGAGATGGAAGTGGTGAGGATAGATGTTACCTTCAGTTATCAGGATGGTATTTGTAATAAAACACCCCGAAAGAAAGGATATACCTTTTCTTAGGGGTGATATTTTTATCTACGAAAATATCTCACAACCTTACGTTCTGGCTCTATCTAATCGAGTTGGTTGGCATCGAAACAATAATAAGGACTGTCACTCTTAACATTGCCTCGCCAAAGGTGCGTTGGTGCGCTCCTTTGAGTGATGGCAGTATAAGAGTTCAACATGCAGAAGTAGCGGTCGTTGCCGGTCGCTTGCTGAATGCGGTTGATGTACTCATGAATGTCGGGATTCGACTTGTCGAGTTCGTCAAACATGCTTGCACACTGCTGACCGTTGTCTGCTTGTATGAAAGCGTTTCGAGCTTCTTTGACAAGATCTCGCTCAACCTGCCACAATGGATTAGAATAGTTCATCCTCAAATCCGCAGATTAATTTGACAATCAGAAATGTCAGAGAAATGCGGGATTGAGTCTATGATTTCATCTTCAAGATACATCATTCGAGGAAATTAAACCCAATCTCCCCTTACCCCACAAAGCGACTTGAGGTAATACGCTAAGAAAGCACTAAATCATGGCATTATCC
>JAGHTW010000122.1 GCA_018065145.1 Candidatus Prevotella equi | reverse complement strand
GGTTGAATTAACGCCATCGATGGTAACATGTACTCCGTCCGTCTTGGATTCAACCACCACCGTTCCTGTTTGCAGGAACCACAAAGGAGGTTCAATCTTGCCACTGGTCAGGTTCTTCTTAGCCACAAACGATGCAGCCACATCCCCTCCCGTAGGCGATATACCGCTGGAGGCCATGACGGTCATCAGGTTGCCCGAATAATCAATCGTGTACGTGCCGGCAGGCACAACCGTGGTCGCATCTTGATACGGCACAACAAATCCGATATAGATAAAATCATCTACATCGCCTTGCTCATCGTGCACCTCCAAGTAAACCATGTTGTAATCAATATAGTCGGTGTTCCATTTGATTTTCTCCGATTCAAACACATGACTGTACGGCTGGTCCGCAGGAGCGTCATAAGGTATGCCTTCCGTAATAACCACAAACGTGCTCATCTTAACATGATACAGCACCACATCGGCTGAGTCGTCGGCATTGCGGCATAAGAGCGTTCCCTCCAAATACAGCATGGAATCCTCTTCCACTACCCAAACATCTACATCGGCTTTCTCTAAGTTATGCAGCACAGCCATGCCTCCTTCGTTGGGATCATCAATCACCTGCGTAAAGGCTGCATCCATATCGCGCTCGGTGAAGTGACCTACTATCTTATCCGAGAAGACAGCCACCGACACCAGACGGGTGGCGTCTTCATTCGTGCCACGCATTTGGAACTCACCCATCTCCATGATGTAGTTATTCAATTCAGCATCCTTGACCTCAATCGTCTCCTCTCGAGCCGGCTTGGTGACGCGGGCTGATATACCGTAAGCCACATCGTTGGCAGAACCGCTAATCCGAGCCGTCTCAACCTGAACAGCATTCAGATGGTAGATGAACTCCGCCGTAGTGAACGGTATCGTATCGTGGGTCGTCAAATGAACAGCATAGCAATTAGCTATGTTCATATCCGACGTTTGATAGGTTACATTGTCCTCCAGACTCGTTGCCTTGATATCTACCTGCATCATGTATGTGCCGTCCTTAGCCACCATCGAGCATAGCGTTGAGTTATGGTCGGTTGGAGTCTGTGTCCAGTCTTCGGCTTTCAGTTGACTCAGGTCACGCACCACACCCGCTCCCATCTCAATATGGATCTTGCGGTCGTATGAGTTAACAGCATCCACTACGATACGCATCTTACCATCTACGTAACTGACCTCAGCCGAACCTCCGCGGAAGAACCAAATAGGTGTAGCTAAGCCTCCGGCATCCGTCAACGTGGAAATGAACGAGAAAGACACACTGCCATCATCACCTATACCACTCGAAGCCAACAGCGACGGAGCAGTCATCGTGGCATTCACCGGATACGTGCCGGCTGGCAACTGAGAGGCCATCAGGGCCTTCACGAAAAAGACCATACCTACCATCTGGTTATTATCGTTCTGACCTACTATATAGAACGTAGTCATGCGATGCAGGTTATCAAAACTCTTGTCAATCGTCATCTGGTCCGCATCAAACTTGGCATTCACATCCTGATTATCACAATCATAGTCCAAGCCCTCGTCTAACGTGCAGGATATATTCAATTCAAACAAGGGGTGATCCGAAGGTTTATTGCCGTTCTCGCAAAGCAGGTTACCGGTAACAACCATCGACTTAGAAGCAGTATCATAGGTCGTTTGGATAGCAGCGGAAACTAACTTATACGCTGAACCTTGCAACGTGTTCTCCACGTAATCCTCTAATATATACGTGTACTTGCTATTCAGGTTCTTTTCGGTGAAGGAGCCCGAGAACGATGTGGAGTTAATCATGAGTGACACGATATACGTGGAATCCTTGTCGTATGCCATTATTTGGTAACAACCTTGGTCCGCAGTCATGTCCGCAAAGCGACCTTGAGCCTCCAAGGGCACCGTGCGACTGGGATCCGGCAACTTAAACTCCAACGTGATATGATACAACGTGCTGTCCTTCGCCAATAAATCGGCTTTGATAATAGGACTCTCGGTCGTACCTGACACGACGACGTCCGAATAACTGTAGCATGGAACGTCCTCATCCGTGCGCGAGTCATGCAACCATACCGTACCTACCTCCGTGCCTACGGCGTATGTCTTACCCGGCTTGGCTGGACTATACAGGATAATCTCGGCGCGGTAATCATCCGTGCTGCCTACATAGGAGTACACACCAAAATGCTGCCAGAACTCCTCATTAAAAATCATATTGGTGATATGCACATCCTCTTCCCGCTTCGATTCCGGCTGCTCGTGACGGAAAGTGACGCGGTAGCAATGACCGTCATAGCACATCAGATCCACCGTACATATATAATCCCCTTCATGCACTCCTGCCTCCACTTTACCATTCACCGCACGGCCTACACTAATCTCCCTCCATGATCCGTTGGGACGATAAACCAGTATATACGTATATGCCGAATACGTGCCGATATACACATCCTTCTCGGCTATGTCGCCCACTAATTGCGGGGACTTAACGCAGAACACGAACTCGAGCGAATCAACTCGACCTTGAAATGTGAAATAATTATGATATGCCATGTCACGCTCATCCGTAAAGTCGGCATCTTTAATCAGCACCTCTATCGTGTCTTGCATCTCCGGCAGCGGTTTATATCGCCATGAGGCGGTGTACTTATTTCCACTCACATCCTCCACAAAGAAATCCGCCACTTCACGACCTAACTCATCTAAGGTGAACGTCAACTGAGCCGTCTTATACACAATAGCCGTCGAACCACGTCGTCCGTAGGTTGATTTGCTATCCATTTCGGGCAAGGTATAGGTGTGGTTGTACTGAACAGCATCCTCCTGCACCTTCAGGTAGAAATCAAAGTAATAACCGTCCTTGCATTCAAACTGACAACACATCAAGTGGGTATAATCGTAGTAATTACGTCCCCAGCGATCAACGGTCATTGTCAGATCCTTTGCCATGGCAATTTCACGGGGCATAGGTGCCTCCTGCGCCCACGCGCATGCACCCACCAGCACCATCATAACTAATAATAATCTTTTCATCATATCTTTTTCAAATATAATAGTTACACTATTTTTCCGCCACAAAAGTACTATATTTTTTTAATATTTACAACTATTTTGCATATTTTTTTTATTTTTTTGTCCAAAAGGTATATTTTTGTGCTCTTAACCACTTTTTTTGACGCTGATTAGAGGTGTTTAGAACACTCCAAGTAATTAGACTACACCAATAAAAGCACTTAGAGCACTCCAAATAGTAAAATCGCCTATCTACGTCAAAATAGATAGGCGGTTTTTTTAGTCGAGGGTCGGTCGAGGGGGGGGGGTAATTTGAGCGCGTCTGAAGTTCCGTAGCATCTCCGTAGCATGTACTGACCTACTAAGCCTAACACAAAGCCCACAGAAAGCAAGGATTTTGGCCGGTTTGGGCGGGGGTTAGGCGGGGCTTCCGCTAGCTGCATGTGGTCCCGAAATGGTCACGAACTTCAAACGCACTTTGGTCTATTTTTGATTTTTGCGCAAAATTTTCTTAATAATCGTACATTTTGAGGTGAAGGGAGTTTGCGTTGTCTACTTTTGTGTACGCTTAAAGTACCCTTTTTGTGGATGGGGGGGCTATGCCTCTCCGTTATTTAATCCAATACCCAACCAAGTACCGTATCACGGTATGTTTCAAAGATAGTCGGTCTGATATTCTTATATGCATCAAAGGACTTAATCAGTTCCAACTCAAAAACTAGACGAGGTTCCTTGTCGCCCGATGCTGGGTCAACTTCTGCCTTATTACCAATACGAGCTATATGAATAAGATATAAGTCCTTCACGCCCTTTCCTTTGATATACGGCATAAAGTAATATATACACCATTATTCTTCTTTAGTTGTTTCCTTTAGTCGTTTTTGTTCCTCCTCGAACTGATCGATGAAATGAATTTCAACTGGTGAGAGCTCATATTTTGCTCGCTCGCGGAATTTGTCATACTCAGCATCTGCTTTCTGCTTGGCTATCTCTGCACTAATCTTGCCAGCGTGAGTGAGCAACTCGCGGTTGCTCAGACGAAGAAATTCGTCGAGCTTCTGCACCCAGTCTTTCATGTACATCGGGATATGAGCCTTAGCCTGGAGTTCTGCAAATTCAAGATAGAGGTTGACTATGCGGTTGAGCATGTCAAGTTCTTCACTTGTAAGGTAGTTTTTAGCTACTTCGACATCTGCACGTCGAGGCAAAGGTCCAGTCCATGAGGTGAGCCCCATAAAATCCTTCTCCGCATCAGCACGTTCATAGATGACCTCTGCTGCCGTATGACCATGGGCTGAGAAGTGCATTTTGTTCTGCACAGTCTTAAAGAATTGTTGAGTAGTATCAACACGAGGGTCGTAGTCAATACTGGTGGCATAAATGGCGAGCACCTTGCGATAAAAGACTTTTTCGCTACTACGAATGTCACGAATACGCTCAAGCAACTCATCAAAATAGTTGCCACCGCCGGCACGTTTCAGCAACTCATCGTTTAATACAAATCCCTTCTTGAGGTATTCCTTGAGAACGGCAGTTGCCCATATTCGGAATTGAACACCCCTATGCGAGTGGACACGATAGCCAACGGAGATAATCACATCAAGATTGTAGAATGGTATTTCGTGTAACTGTTCCCTGCCTTCAATTGCTCCATGCTTAGTGGTGTGTGCAAAAAATGCACATACCACATTTGGATCAAGTTCGCCTTCCTCAAAAGCGTTCTTGATATGGCGGCTAATGGTTGAACGGTTGCGTTGGAACAGTTCTGCCATTTGGTCAATTGTCAGCCATACGGTTTCGTTCTGAAGTTGTACTTCAAGCTTCGTCTGTCCATCCTCCGTTTGAAAGAGAACTATTTCTCCATAATTTTCACTGTCCATAATTTACCTTTATCGTTTACAAGGTTATTATTCTATGTTGTCCGTTATTATTTCGCTTCTTTGGAATATCCGTTCTATTAAAGCACATTTTTTGCGGACAAGGGGTTATTTTTCGTCCTTATCGGAGTAGCGTTCCTTACTTCTTTTCGTAGAAAATGACGCAAGCGGAGCCACTGGCTGTGGCGGAGAGGTCAGGATGGTATTCACGAACGATGGACTGCAATTGTTCGGATGTGAGCAGCCATGGTTCATTCAGTTCATGAGGGCGCACGAGGACCGGGTATCCGTTATGTATATTCTGCACACGTTGGGCAAAGTTCTCCCCCTGAACGAATGCTCTAAATCTTTGTTCTTGATCTTCCTTGGGCATAGTGATTATTAGTTTGTGTCAACGTCCTCGTTAACGTCTATGTTTTCTATTTCATGAGCGATTTTTGCCAGTTCCGGGCGTTGATAAACTGCGCCCAAGGAGGTGATATAGGGTTCGCCTTCAAAGTCACCGGCATCCAATACAATATTAGATGCTCTATAAAGTCGTCCTACGGCAGCTTCCGCTTCGTTTTCCGAATTAGCCTCAATTATCACATGTCGAACCAAATGTTCCTCAACTTGCACGATATATTTCATGATATCTCAATTTGATGATATTCTTGTGGGGAGGGGAGGGTTAATTTATCTTGTTATGAGGGTAAGTTATTGCATTTTTATAAAGAATCCTTTTATGAAACAATCAGGATACAAAAACTTCTTCTGCATACCCATAAAATTTACGACGAGGAAGTTAGATAATATATCTATTCTGCCTTCGCCAAATTTTATATGCCTTACTCTATCTCCGACTTTGAGGTCCGACCACCATCCTGAAGATACAGAGGAAACAGTTGTCGTTTGTTGGGGTACAACGGGCGTAGACACTGTGGTACGAGCAATAGGTGTTGTCGGATTACCTAATCCCTGCACGCCTTCATCAAAGTATTTTACCCACTCTTGTGGGATAGACTGCCGAATTGCGGGTATATTCTGATATTTCCCTTGAACGAACTTAAATCGATTACTCAAATGCTCGACAAAATCATTACAGTTGACACGATATGTCACATTTCCACGACCTTTGGTATAAGAGAAGTTATTGGGAAATTTTTTATTGCTTCCATAGAAATGAATTCGTCCTTCACTTCCCCAAGCACCTTGGTCCTCGTTATGCTCCCATGTCAATTCTGTCTCGCCCTTGGAACGTGCGAGATAACCTATGATACGATAATACTCCTGTTCAGAAGCAAATCGAACTTGTCCGTTTCTCCCCCAGATTTTTCTTAGCATAATTAAGCTGCGTTGTAAAGATAGATCAACTTCCTGCGAATATCGTCAAATGAAGCATCTGGTAGGATATTCTCATTAAGACCCACATAGATTACATACAAGAACAAACTCTTATTGTAATAGGTCTCGCCATACTTCTTGATAGACTTTTCAATAGAATCCGACTTCGCAAGCAGGCACACAAGCTGATAGTCTTTATCAACAATCTGCGTGTTATTGTGCGGATGCGCCTTGGTGTTATGTTGCGTTGCTGTCAACAAGATAAGATTCTCCAAATATGTAGCAATAGATGGGTATTGGCTCTTGGGGAAGATGTGATGAACTTGCGTTGCTTCGCCTGTTCCCCATTGGTCATGTACCTCACTTTGTCCTTTGTGAATTTTGCGAATCTGGCCAATTGCTTTCTGTACGTAATAAGCATTGAATGCCTCTGTGCTTGCAGTCTCCTCTTCGGTAGCTGCCTGTTGGCGAGTTTCTGATTTATCCTTACCTACATCACGCCAATTTTCGCGATTGTACATTAAATCTGAAAATGAGAACGCAAACTTAGACATATGTCCTCTCTCCGAGCCATTGATGTGGAACTCAACTGCAAAAACATTTAGAATCTTTGGGAAGATACGACGAACTTCAACTGGAGTATTGATAGCTGTATGACCTTTCATAAAGCGTATGAACTTATCACGCAGTTCCATGTAAGAATCTTCGCTTGGAGCATCGAAATATGACTTAAAAGCATCCCACTGCCCACTATCTCTCAATACTTTCTCTAGATAAATGGTGAGGAATTGATATGCGTTACGCTCTTTGATGGCGATATAATCCAGAATCTCAGGGTTGTTGATGCTATACAAATTCTTATTACCGTCTTTCCAGATATTGAGTACATGCGCACTTGCCAACATTCTCAAAGGTTGCTGAATAAACTTGTCATACTCATGACGAGCCGTTTGCTCATTTGCTGATGGCTTGTTGTAGATGGCACGCACATTCTTAGAAAAATAGAACGAGTCCCAAATCGTATCAACAGCAAAAGTTTCATTGCCATGCACAACATTTACAATGCAATCTGCGATAAAGCAGACAACATCCGGTGTACACTTTTGATCCATAAATCGTGCATCATTTGTTTTGCGCACATCTAGGTCAAATTGATTAAGGAAGTCAGAAATCTTGTTTATCATATAGCATTTGATTTTAATTTACCAAAAAAGAAGACAGAATTATTGTCAATATTCAACGACCGAGTTCCACGATTTCGTGCAATCATGTAGAACTGATGAAACTCGTCTGTTGCGTAATAAGCCAAATCGTCATCAGTAATAACTGTAGTTGGATTGATTGTTTTCAATATAGCAACTGAACCATCTGCAATACATTCCCTGGGCATTCTGCATGCACGAGGGTTATATGTCAAATTCGGTAGCAAATAGCACGATTCGTCGTTTAAGAATTTTGAAACATCAAGAGACGAAATATCATCTATATAACAATCGTATCCATCAATGTCAACTATTGAATTGGAGCCAATGTTGCGCGACTTCAATACACGATAAGCACCTGTATCACGGGTGTCTTTCTTTGTTATAGAGCGGTCTCGATAAGATGTAAAGATTCCGAACTCTAATTTATTAGCGACACGATCGAATGACTCATTTCTGTAGATGAGCCAATAGGGATATGTTCCATCCGTTATATAGGATTGGTCATGGATATTTATGTCTTTTGTAACGTACGACTCAATTCTTGTTTTAGATGGTTGCGCACCAACGCAAACCACAAAACTAATAGTCTCTATCTTAACACCCTTGAAACCTTTCTCTCCGTAATCGAAGATGTCAAGGATAGCATTTCTTCCCATTAGCTCACGAGTACGATTGAACTCTGGAGCATTGATAAGGCTCTTGGGCACAATGAGAGAAACATATCGTCCCACACACATTGCTTTTTCAATAAAGAATGAGAATAGATTGTTCGTTTCGACATTGTATGCCATTCGCTTATAAGAAGCAAGCAGGTTTGGATTGTGCGTCAACTTTTTAAAAGGCGGGTTTCCCACGACAACGTCGTACTGACATTCAAAATGATGCAATAGGAAGTCATCAATGATATAGTTAATATGGAAATTGTCTGGTATATCTAATAATGGTATCAACTCTTGCAATACACGGATACTGCGAGCACTAATATCACAAATATCAAGATACACATCTGGTATATCACGATACTTTTCTATGATACTTGGGATGAAGTTACCCACCCCTACTGAAGGTTCCAAAATATGTAGTACACCTGCATCTTCAAAATCCGGTAAGCGATTCAGATTAGCGAAACATATATCCTGACTTGTGTAATATGCTGCATCTTCTTCACGTTCAGCATTTGCCAATTCAGCAATCTTAGATAGTTTAGTAAATCCTAAATGTTGATTATCTCGGATATATTCTATCAGATTGTCTTCGTTGGATAATTCGAAATTATGAATAATATTGGGAATATCTTGTTCAAATTTTGTTGCATTATCAAAACAACCTTTGATCTTATGCGCAATCTGACGAAATATAATAGTAGGAACAGCTTCTCCTAAATTCTGACGTATATTTGTCTCATTAGCCTTTAGATATGCCATTTTTTGCACACGCGACATTTGGTTAAGTTCTTCCAATGAGTTATTAGTCCAACGGAATGTATCTGGCACAGACATTAGCAACATTACCTCACGAATACTAAACACACGGTTATCTACAGGATGTACAGTACTCTGACTAGCCATAATATCATTACGTGTGTGAATACAAGGCGCAACCTTATCCCAATACTGGCGGGTATACTTGTCCCCATTTTTCTCCGCGTTGAATACAATTTGGCCATCCTTGATGGTATGAGGACGACGCATTGGATCTTTGTTATCAAAGGCAGATTCTCCCTCGCGAAGATTCTCTATCCACGGCAGCATATGAGGGGAATATGCCTTAAAATTGTGGAAAATATCCTCATCCCATATATCACCCATGATATGGAGCGGTGGCAAATGACCAATCACCTGACGCAAAGTGCGTTCTGGTTGCCTATCAGGAAACAGCATGTGCGGTGTTATCTCACGCAAGTCTTTTCTAACACCGATTACTAATGTACGGGTGCGACTGGATGGATTACCGTAATCCTTAAAATTGACAACCCTAAAGAGGATATTATACAAGCCACTCAGGTTGTTGTCAATGGCTTCACGAATAGAGCATACATTATCATCTCCATCTGTGCAAGCCGAGGTCAAGAAAGCACGAACATTCTCAAAAATAAAAATCTTTGGTTGTAAATCACGCGTCATCGTGATAGACTCCAGCACCAAAGAATTGCGCTGAATCTCATTCTGTTTTTTCTTATGATTCGCAACCGACATTCCCTGACAAGGTGGTGTCGCAATCAACACATCCAGATTGTTGATATGATGACGCTCTTGCCACATAGCCAATTCTGCATGAATCAAGTCTTTGGTATGCTGCAAAGTCATATCACCACAAATGTAACCTGAGTCATATCGGCACTTATGGTTGGCACGTTGTACATTCAAACGTCGTTCAAGAAGTTCTGCAGTAGCGATACACTCAAATCCCTCTTCTTTGAAACCATAGCAACCTATACCAGCACTACTAAAAAGGCTGATATAAGTCTTAGGTTGGCGTGCCATCGGTTGTGGGACAAAACGAGGTTGAAGCAATACAGAAGCAATTTGAACATTCGCTGGTTGATTACCAAGAACCTCCGATCCTGTCACAAAGAACGGAGCATTCTCATCTAATCGCGGGTACTTCTGTCTTGCATATAGCAATAATCTTTGCAGATCAACATTCTCCACCTTATACTTAGCATCAAGACTGTAAACAACGTATGTGCCTTGCGGTTCTGGGTAATGCAGTTTATCCATATCCACTTGGCTCTTTATTGAGGATGAATAACAGCTAAATACATGCAATGATTCCGCTAGGTTCTGATAGTTGTACACCAAAACATAGTCCGGCTTGCTTTTATTAGTGATAGCACCTTGTCTGTAAGAAAAAAGATCAGCATTAACACGTACGTTGTAGAGCATACCATTGTGTTCGTGTTTTTCGTCAAGAATCCAACTTAGTTGGTCCTTCTCGGGACGATAACATCCAACCAAAAAGGTTTTGTCTTGCAACTCAGATATATTGATTTGTTGTTCCATATTCAGTTTAATAAAAACCCACGCCGATCAGTGCCACAGACCGACCAAAACCACTCATCTACGGGGCTTGGTGTTGCCGGAGTTTTGTATTGTACGCATATTGTTGGTCGTTTTGTGGTTAAACAAAAGTGGAGCATATCGGAATCGAACCGACGACCTCTTCGTTGCGAACGAAACGCTCTAGCCAACTGAGCTAATGCCCCGTGCATTCCTTTGCAGGCTGCAAAGGTACTAAAAAAAATTGACATACACAAATAAAAATGTAAACATAGAATAAAAAAAGCCAGACATTGGAATTGTCCGGCTTTTGTACATCACGTCAGCGGTGACGGAAGGTATCTAACTTACTTGATTCGGATCATAGTTTGGGTTTCTTTATCATACCGAAGAAATCCCATCAGTTCAGTCTGGAGGTTACGGCAGAGACCGTTCTCTTTAACTTATTCGCTATCGTTTCATAACTCTCGTTAGCATCAAACATAGCCACTAAGTTCCTCTCCTCTGCTTTGCTCCATTTTC
>JAGHTW010000033.1 GCA_018065145.1 Candidatus Prevotella equi | reverse complement strand
TACGCCAGTAGAATCACCAGTACGGCGCTCCAGTGGGCGATGGCGCCGAGCAATACGAAGACGTGCCAGATGGGATGGAAGTATTTCTTCTCGTCGTGGGCGAAGAAATAGGTGCCGGCGGTGTAGAAGATGCCTTCGGCGAAGAGTAGGCACAGTGGTACGGTGGAGACTTTCGCCCATACCTCTGGCATGATGAGCAGTACGCTCCATCCCATGAATAGGTATAGCGCCAGCGATAGTTTAGGGTACTTGCCCATGGCGAATATCTTGTAGAATGTTCCGCCGATGACGGCAGCCCACTGCAGTCCGAAGACGAGCCAGCCTATCCATCCTCCTATCACACCCACGCAGAGCGGAGTGTATGAGCAGGCTATCATGACATAGATGCTGATGTGGTCGCACTTTCGCAGTACGCGCTTTGCCATGCCTGGTCGTACCCAGTGGTAGAGCGTGCTGGAGAGGAACATCAGGAACATGCCCACGATGAAGAAGATGACGCCGAATGCCATCTCCCATCCTTTGTTTACGGCAGGCCATGCCATCCATATTGATGACAGTGCGAAGACAACACCCACGAGATGTGTCCATGTGCTGCCCTGGTCTGCGGGGAATACTTTGCTCATGGCTGGAGGCTAATGGTTAGAGTTTGCTTGCTATGCTGTCTTTTACCTCTGCTGATATCTCGTCGTATGACTTTTCCTTGGAAGGGATGACGAGTGGCAGGTATGTCACAGTTATCTTTTCTGGTTTCATATAGTGCTGACCGCGTGGCAGTGCCTTGTAGGCACCATCGATGCATACTGGCATGATAGGTACGTTCAGCTCCTTGGCGAGTATGGCGAAGGTCTTCTTGAATGCCGACATGTTACCGCTGCGGGTGCGGGAACCTTCAGGGAAAATGACGATGTTCTTGCCCTGCTTCAGCACCTCAGCAAGCTTCAGGATAGACTCCTTCAGGTTCTTGCGCTCCATGAGGATGATGTTGTGGCGGCGTGCCATGAACTTCAGGAAGGAGTTGTTGACATGCTCCTCGGTGGCATAGAAATAACAGTCGTTGAGTATGTGTGTCGGAATGCCCGCCATTGCCAATGGAGCATCCATATAGCTCTGATGGTTTGGCGCAAGGATAAACTGACTGTGCTGAGGGATGTTCTCTGTTCCCTTGACGCTCAGGCGGTTATAGAACGAGAAGATGCCTTTGAAGATGTTCTCGTAGATGATATGCGTGAACGATGTCGTTGGCAGTGTAAGGCTCGTAGTGTCGTTGTTCAGCAGTTTGCTCCAGTCCGTTGTCTCTACCTCCATCTTTGTCCTTGCGTCGGCAACGAACTCCGCCATGGCGGTGATGTTCTTGTAGCTGGCCATTGAGTCAGCGTTCATCTTCATGCCGAAAGTCTGCTCGATGAATTCCTGCATCTCCACGCGGTCCAATGAGTCAAACGCCAGGTCTGTCTCTATATGGTCAGAAGGTCGCACGGTGAGCTGCTTCTCCTTTTCTATGTATGCCTTCAGAATCTGGTATTCCTCAAACTGTGGCTCTGCATAAGTCTTCTGACTCTTCTGCGCAGGCTGCTGTCCGCTGATGATGTCCTTCAGCTGGAAACGCTTCAGCTTATCCAGTTTTGTGCGTGGCAGGTCACCGCGATAGACATACAGTCGCATCAGCTTCTTGTAGTTCTCCACCGTGCGGTTGTAAGGTTCTATCACCTCTCGCTTGAGGGTCTCCTCAATCTCCTCGTCTGTCATTGTCGAAGCCCAGTCGCTCTGAGGCACAATGATGGCAGCGAGCATGTCACCGTCCTGTGTCACCGCAGCCTCTTTCACCTGTGTGTCAAACTTCTCCAACTTGTATTCTATCTCGTTAGGCTGCACGTTCTTACCGTTGGAGAGCACTATTATCTCCTTGCTGCGACCCGTGATATACACGCGGCCTTTCTCATCGAATCGTGCCAGATCACCGGTGTGGATGAAACCGTCGCCGTCTATCACCGCCGCCGTCTCTTCAGGACGGTTGTAGTAACCCTTCATGAGGTTAGGACCCTTGGCGCACAGCTCGCCGTTGATGATCTTACACTCCACCGATGGCAGAGGCAGACCGACGCATCCTGGTACGATGTCGTCAGGACGTGTGAAGGCGATGATAGGAGCCGTCTCGGTCATGCCGTAACCCTCCAGCACATCCAGGCCGAGGGTACGCAGACCTATGGCAATCTCACGGTCCAACGCTGCGCCACCGCTGACACAGTAGTCCAGGTGTCCGCCCATCTTCTTCCTTACCGATGAGAAGATGATGCGCGACAGCGTGCGGCTGTTGGCTGCCTTACATATATTAAATAAGGTGCGCGTAACGACACTGCTGTCAATCTTTTTCTTTATGCCCGTATAGAGCGTCTGCCAGAGACGTGGCACACCCACGAATATTCCTACCTTGCCGCGACATAATGTCTCCATAATCTCAGGACCCGACATTCCCGGACATATCGCCACGCCGCTGTAGGAGGTGATAGGTACGATGACGGATGCCATGAGTGGCAATATGTGGTGCACTGGCAGGAGCATGATAGTGGTGCGCTCGCCGTCGAATATCTCTACTTCCTCGCTCACGCCGCGAACGTTTGCCTGTATGTTGCCACAAGTGAGCATCACACCCTTTGGCGAACCCGTAGTGCCTGAGGTGTATATGATGACGGCAATCTTGTCACCACCCGTGCGACAATAGTCATAGATGAGATAGTCCTCCGCCTTCGGTGCCTTTGAGGCGTCAGAGGCTGATGGCAGCGGACTGTTCTCGTAGTCATCGATGATGAGAACCGGCAGTTCTACGCCAGCCTCCTTCATTGATTCCTCCACGAGGTCTATCTTCTTCTTTGAGGTCCAGATGCATTCTGGCTGACAGTCTTTGATGATATACGCCACATCCTCCACCGTCGAGGTGGCATCTACAGGTACGGCGATGCCGTTGTTCTTCCATATACCATAGAACGCATATATCCATCCCTCGCGATTCTCGCTAAGGATGATCGTCTTGCTGCCTGACGTCTTAGGACTCTGGGCAGCGAAGATGCTGATGCGCTCCGTCAGTTCGTGAAAATTGATGTTTCTCTCTGCGGCGAATATTGCCGTTCTGCTAAAATCTTTTCTCATATCTTTATTGCACTTTTTCGGTCTTGTAACGCGTTGTTTTACAGATTGTTAACAGGGGCTCTGTAATCGTGCCACTTTTACACGGTAATCGTAATGCTTTTACCGAGTAATCGTGGCACGATTACCGTGTAAAAGTGGCACGATTACGAAGCCCCCTTATTATGGTTGTTTTACGCTGTTATTTTTTAACGTAAATTACCGTAAATAAGACGTGAATTTTCGAAAATTTATAATCTCTTTTTAAAGATAAAATTTCCGATAATTTGCGTTACATTCCCGACAATTTTCGTTTAGCGTATTTAGGCGTTTCTAATTTTTCTGGTGCAAAG